>DYOJ01000461.1 GCA_020720705.1 Acetofilamentum sp. | reverse complement strand
TAATCAGAAGCGGGCGTTACAAATTAGCTGCCGATATTTTGTCCTACATATTGGTTTCGGTCATGATACTATCTATGTCCAATATTACAAAGTATCCCGGTCCGTTTTACTTTTTTATTCAATTTTACATGTTTCTCGCCTTTATTATTTTCTCTGCTTTATTTGCCCGTTTACATGCTTTTTTTTCAGTAATTATTTTAGTTTTGATTTCGTCTTTTGTGATTCATCGTTTGCGTCTGCCTTATGTTTCGGAAGATATTAAAACGACTGTGGAATACGGTTTTGTTATATATTTAGTAGTTGTATTGATTATCAGTATTTTAAGTTATATTTTTTCAAAATTTGTAAGTAATGCCATTAAAGATTTGGATGTTGAGCTACAAAAAGGACAGGTAAAAAACATTGATAATGAGCGTCTTATCCATCAAATGACAGAATCTTCACAAAGCATGCACTCCATCGGCTCTGAACTCAAAAAAACTTCGCAGGTTATTGCCAAACATGCAGAAACACAGGCAAGTCAAGTAGAAGAAATATCTTCGGAAATGGAGGAGATGACCGGAATTGTAATGAACAATGCCGAAAATGCGGAAAAAACATATCAGTTCTTTAAAGCAACTTCTGAACATTTAAAACAGAGCAGTCAAACCATTCTGCAAGCCATCGAACTCATAAACTCCATATCAGACAGGACGCAACAAATATCGGAAATCGCATTTCAAACCAACATACTGTCCCTTAACGCAGCCATAGAATCAGCCAAAGCGAAACGCTATGGTTTGGGGTTTGCGGTAGTCGCAGATGAAGTCAGAAAATTAGCAGCAAAAAGCAATGCAATTTCAACCGAAATCACTCAACTTTCTCGCCAAAGTTCGGTTATAACCGACATTCTCAAAAGAGATACAGAACTTAATTTGGCTAAAAGTTCGGACAGCCTCAGCTTAGTTGAAAGTATAAACCAATCAAGCATCGAACAAGCAACGGCTATTCGCTCGGTAAACAGTTCAATTCAGAAACTTTCCGAAATTTCGACTCACAACGCACAGTCTGCAAGTTTGATGCAACAATTTGCTGCCGAACTTGCCGGAATTGCCGAAAAATCAAAGAAGCATTAAGCCAAAAAGCGTTGCAGAACATCCGAAATTTGTTGCTCGTTGATAACTTCGTAGGTTATACCGCCGTTTTGTAGGCTCTCAAGCATGTGAGGTCCGACTCGGTGAATAAGTAACAAATCGGTATCCTTCAATAACGTAACAACCTCATCGTGAGAATGGTCATGATGTTCGGTATGTCCGTGGGAATGGTGTTCGTGTTTATGGTCGTTTACGCGATATTCCGTTTCGGTTACAGTTTTATTCAAGATTGTAAAAACGGCAAACTCAGCGGCTTGTCCGGTTCGTTCGGCTACCGATATACGGTCGTTGGTTGGAATTGCTATCTTCATATTTTGGATTATTTTTTGCAAAGTTAAATATTTTTGCGGATACAGCCAAACCAAAATTTTATTTTAGCTTTGCAGTCCCAATTTTTCGATATGAAAACTGAAGGCGGTTTGTCTTTAAAAATATATAAGTTAGCCGAAATAATATTTTTCAAAACACCGGTAAATAACGAACATCTTACATTTCGATACCATTTTTGGTTCTCGGTATTGGACGGTATAATTGTCGGCGTATTTACTTTGAATGAATTTGTTTTACTCAAAGCATTGAAAGCCAACAATATACAAATAGGCTATCTGTTTCAGTTCGGCGCTATGGTTTTGTTGTTTTCTTCTGTCTTTAATGAATTTTTGAAACGTTCAACCAATAAGCGTAAAACAGTTTTGAAAGCGGCTGTTATTACCAGAAGTCCGCTACTATTACTTGCGTTTTTTCCGCCCGAAATCAATCCGGAAATGTCGTACCTAATTCCGATATTTTTAGGCGTATTTTTTATGTTCAACTTATCTAATCCTCTGATAATGCCTATTATCAACGAGGTTTTGAAACAAAATTATTCACATCAAAATTACGGAACTTACTACGGCTATGCAACAACAATTGCCAAAATTTTCACCTTAGTTGTAACATTTGCTACCGGATTATTGTTTGATTTTCAGGCATCTGCATATCGCTTTGTCTATCCGTCTCTTGCTTTTGTCGGTGTGGCATCGGTTTATTTTTTAATGAAAATTCCGTATCAAGCCGAACTACGGACGATTCCAAATCCGCCGATTATCAAGTCCATAAAACAATCATTTATACGCATGTTTTTGATTCTCAAACATAACCGTCCGTACTTAGATTTTCAAATCGGATTTATGTTATACGGGTTTGCTTGGCTTTCCGGCATTACTGTGATTGCGCTTTTTTTTGAAAAAGTATTACATTTAGGATATTCAGAAATTGCATTTTATCGAAACTTTTACACAACGGTAAGTATTTTACTCACTCCCTACTTGGGAAAAATGCTCGGCAGAATAGACCCGAGACAATTCGGAATCTACACGTTCGGAGCCATGGCATTGTACCTGTTTTTTGTGTTTTTAACCGATTTTATACGACTAAAAAGTGAAATTTTCGGATTAGAAATATATTGGATGTTACTTATCGGGAATATTTTTTACGGACTGTTTGGGGCACTCATGGGCTTGCTTTGGTATATCGGTTCGGCATATTTCGCCAAATCAAACGAAATTGCAGATTATCAAGCCGTACACCTTACGCTTACGGGTATGCGCGGCGCAATTGCTCCGATATTAGGTGTATGGATGCTACAATTTATTGATTATCAAGGTGTTTTGATGTTCGGGATTGTTTCATTGTTACTTGCGGTTCTTGTTCAATACAAATCCTACAAACA
>DYOJ01000460.1 GCA_020720705.1 Acetofilamentum sp. | reverse complement strand
GCATTATTTTGCAAGACCCGAATGTGAAAGCAATTTTGCTCAATATTTTTGGCGGAATCGTGCGCTGCGACCGTGTTGCGCAAGGCGTTGTTGATGCCTACAAATCTATCGGCGATGTGCGCGTACCGGTTATTGTGCGTTTACAGGGAACTAATGCCGAAGAAGGTGCCGAACTAATCAATAATTCCGGCTTAAAAGTTAAATCAGTAATCACCCTGCAACAAGCTGCCGATGCTGTTAAAGCAGTGGTTTAGAACGATTTATAGTTTGTGAGCATCATAAAGCGAAGCCTATTGAGTGCTTCGCTTTTTGTTTATAAAATCAACAGTTATACTGTTTACGGTTTAAAGTTGAGGGTTTAAGTAGGCACAAGTAATAGATTGTAAGTTAATTAGTGTAAACAGAAATCTCAATATATCCTCGATGATAGTATAGAGATGTTTTTTGGTGAGAAAAAAATAGTCGGATTACTGCAGAAAATTTAATTCATTTTGCAGATTAATTCGAGCTTGAATTTCGTATTTTTCTATAAAATCGGGTGTGCGATAAATGCTCGGCATGTTTATAAAATTGCGCAAAACCTTTGCTCTGCCGGCATTAAACAGCGCATCAGGTATCATTGAATATTCAAGTCTGATATTTTCTGTATTCTTGATATATTGCTCAGGGTTTGAGCCAAGTGATTGTAAATCTGAATCTAACAAAAGTTGCATCTCATAAGGTTCATCAAATTCTCTGACAAAATGATTTGCTGTTCGTTCAATATATCGGCAAATTTCAGAAATGTCTGTGTCCGAAAGTTTGAGTTTTGAAAGTTGAATGTGGGCAAACTCGGCACTTTGTTTTTCGTTATCCTTTTTTAAAGGATTGTAAACAATATCGTGAAACCAAACCGCAAAGAGTAACCTTTGCGGGTGTTCGATTTTTGAGATATACCCGTCAAGTGTTTCGAGCATTTTTGAAATATGGGTTAAGTTGTGATAATATCTGCCATGCTCCGAGTATTGCTTTTGGATTTCAAAAAAAAGTTGTTCTGCAATATAACTTTCTATATTACAAATAGTTAAACATTTTTGCCAATGATTTTTCAAATCCATATCAAGCTGTCATTTTAGCACGTAAATTATCCACTAAATCTTCCGAATCTTTGATAGTTCTGTATCGTCCTTTGTGAAACATCCTTACACTTCCCGTTTCTTCCGAAACTACCAGAATTATTGCATCAGACCGCTCGGACAAGCCCATGGCGGCTCTGTGTCGTAAACCGAATTCGGGCGGAAGGTTTTCTTTTTCCGAGAGCGGCAAAATACACTTTGAGGCTTCGATAACTTTATCTTTAATGACAACAGCTCCATCATGTAAAGGACTGTTCTTTTGGAATATAGCCTCGATAAGCAGTTGAGTAAGCACAGCGTTCATACGCAAACCGGTTTCAACAATTGAGAATAAATCTGCTTCTTTTTTTACCACAATGAGTGCACCTGTTTTAGATTCGGACATGACCGCAACAGCTTTAGATAAACGACTGAAATTCAATATTTGAGTCTCACTTTTTTTGAAATTTTTGAGAAAACTTTTCCAGCCTAAATCCACCCTTGCCAAATATTGAGTGCTGATGTACATGAAAAATTTTCTGATTTCTTGTTGAAAAACTATCAATAAAGCAATCACCCCAACTCCCATAACTTGTCCAAGTATCGTACTGATTAGCTGCATATTAAGTGCTCGAACAAGTAGCCAGATTAAATAAAATAAAGCAATTCCGGCAAAAATTTTCATTGCCGTAGTACCTTTTATAAGCATGTACACTTGATACATTAAAAATGCAACAATAAAAATATCTAAAATATCTGTAATACCGATATTTAAAAAAGTCATAATTGTTCGGTTTTAGCGTATAAATTTTGATATAAAGTTATGGTTTGCTTCGCTTCCTTCACATCGTGAACTCGCAAAATGTCTGCACCCCGTTCGAGTGCAAACGCATTGAGCACTGCGGTACCGATAAGTGCCTCGGCAGGTGTAGTTTGAACGGTTTTGTATATCATTGATTTTCTTGACAATCCGACAAGTATCGGTTTTTCGAGAATCGTAAATTTTTCTAATTCTTGCAGTAATAAATAATTATGCTCAAGTGTTTTTCCGAACCCAAAACCGGGGTCAATGATAATATCGGCGATACCAATCAGGTGCATGATTTCAATTTTTTTTGCAAAATACAAAATTATTTCCTTCTGAATATCAGCATAATACGGATTGTTTTGCATGTTTTGCGGTGCACCTCGTTTATGCATGGCAATATATGGAACCTGTAAATCAGCAATTGTTTCAAACATTAGAGTATCGTCATCGCCTGCCGAGATGTCGTTTATTATTGCAACACCGTAGCTTTCAACTGCTCTGCGTGCAATTTCGGCACGAAATGTATCCACAGATATCACAGCTTCGGGTAAATCGGAGGCAAGTCGTTCTAAGGCAGGTTGCAAGCGTTGCCATTCGGTTTCGAGGCTGATGTGCTCGGCACCCGGTCGTGAAGAATACGCACCGACATCAATAAAATCTGCACCTTGCTCAAGCATTTCTTTGGCTCGTTCAATCAGGTTTGAAGTATTTGTTTTGCTTTGAGCGTAAAAGGAATCCGGAGTAAGATTAAGTATTCCCATGACCGCCGGAGCATGGTATTCTCGAAGTTGATTTTTTATTCGCAAGCGCATCGCACAAATTTTGACAAAGGTAATAAAGACGACACATTTTGACAAATAAAAAAAGGATGCCGAATAAACGACATCCTTCATAGAATCGGTTATGAAAAGTTTATTTTACAACGATACGTTTTACCGTAGTTTGG
>DYOJ01000017.1 GCA_020720705.1 Acetofilamentum sp. | reverse complement strand
ACCGGAATAAACCGTTAAAACAAGTTTTATTTAAGAAAATTAATTGTGCGGCTCTCGGTATCCAATTATCAGACAATTGTTTGTAATTTATTTCAAATCGTTGTGCGTTGAAATGTTTGCGTATTGATAAAAATAAATTATTTCTATCCGCTTGTATTGTTTTATCGTAATCATTTTGGTATTGTTCCAAAAAATCACAAATAATTTCAGGTTTTTGTTGAATTACTTTGTACGTTAATATTAAATCTTTGTTTACATCTGAAATATAAGCCGAATTTATGTCGAAATTTTGCATGATGTCGAAAAATATTGCACCGCCGCCGATAAAAGGTTCAATGTATTTTTCAATTTTTCTTGAATATAAATCTTTGGGATAGTATTCCTGAAATTGACTGATTAATTGTCCTTTACCTCCCGCCCACTTTAAAACCGGTTTTGCTTTTATTTTTTGCATTTCTAAGGTTTTATATTTCCGTCAAAATTATTCAAATTCCGGAATTTTGCAAAATCGGAACGGGTTATTCGTGCTAACAGGGCTTATTCGGTGTATTGTGCCAAAATTGTTTTGAATTTTTCAATAGAGTAGGGTTTTGTGATGATAGATGTGAACCCGGCATCTTTTACTCTTTCCAAAAATTCGTCTCGTCCGTGAGCTGTCATTGCAATAACAGGTATATCTTTGTTGCCCAATGTATTGCGAATATAATCCACGGTTTCGATGCCATTCATAACGGGCATCTCAATATCGGTAAAAATGACTGAATATTCGTTTTCTTGCATGGCTTCAATCAGTTTTTTTCCGTCTGAGACAACTTTGCAAACATAGCCGGCATCTTCAATTATAGATTTTATTAAAAGCTGGTTGGAGAATATATCATCTGCGACTAATATTTTTTTGTTCATTTTCTGAATTTTTTATTTCTGAATTTTTTTTTGTTTTCGGTTGGTTATCATTGCAAAGTTTTCGTTTATTTTCTGGTGAGTAAGGTTTGAATATGACTTGATATTTGGTTTAAGGGCAATATTTTTGCATGTTGGTCGTATTTTAGGGCTTCTTTCGGCATACCGTAAACTACGGATGAGGCTTCGTCCTGAGTTATTGTATAGCCGCCGAATTCTTTAATTTCGCCGATACCTCGTGCGCCGTCGTCTCCCATACCCGTAAGCAGTACGGCTATTGCACGGTGTCCTGCCGCAATGGCTACCGAACGGAAGAGCACATCCACCGAAGGGCGATGTCTGTTCACCAATTGTCCGGCTTTTACTTCTACATTATACCCTGTGCCTTTGGCATTTATCAGCATGTGAAAATTGCCCGGTGCAATAAGAACTTTGCCTCGTTCGACATAATCGCCGTTTTCTGCTTCTTTGACGTGCATGGGGCACAGTTGGTTTAAACGTTCGGCAAAGGAGTAGGTGAATTTTTCGGGCATGTGTTGAACGATTACAATTCCGGGAGAATCTGCAGGCATACCCATCAAAAAATCTTTAATAGCTTCCGTGCCGCCCGTTGAAGCGCCGACTGCAATAATGGTTTCAGTTGTAATACTTACCCTTCGTGCTATTTTTGGCAAAATAACATCGGCATTAAATTTGGGCTTAACAATCATCGGTTTGAATTGTTTTTTCAATTTTGTAACCGATGCGGCTTTTACTTTATCGCAAATTTGGATACGTGCTTCTTCAATATTTTCGGGGTTGTCCAGACGAGGTTTTTCCATGACCTCAATGGCACCGAGTTCGAGCGCTTTGAATGATATTTCGGCACCTTTTCGAGTCAGGCTGGAAATGATTACAACGGGTATCGGACGTTGTTCCATTATTTTTTTCAGGAACGTGAGACCATTCATACGGGGCATCTCAATATCCAGAGTTATCACATCAGGAATCTGACGTTTAATAACTTGCGCGGCTTGATATGGGTCTTCCACGGCAGCCATGACGTTTATTTGGCTGTCCGAATTTAATATTTCTTTTAATACGTTTCGCACTATGGGCGAATCATCTACGACTAATACATTGATAATCTCTCTCACGCCGGTTGTGTATTATGTTGTACTGTCTTGTTCCGGTTTTTCTTTGCCGACAAATTTCATGCGCACCTCGCCTGTGTCGGAAAAAAAGAGTATCTTTCTGCCCAATTTACCGCCAACGCTTCTTGCAACAATAGGAATATTGAGGTCATTAAGCATCGTTTGAGCAATTTCAATATTTCGGGCACCGATATTAAAGGTTGCATTTTTGAAATCCAACACCTCGCCGCCTCCGAATATTTTTGCTTTTATGTTTCGTTTGAGGCTGCCGAGTTCGAGTAATTGTGATAATAATTTTTCGATAGCAATATCGCCGTAGCGAGGCGATGCAAGTCCTTGCCCGTTCCACAAGGGTAACATAAAGTGATTTATGCCGCCGATTTGTTTCACGGGGTCCCACAAGCATACCGATACGCATGAGCCAAGAATCGTAACCACTTGGGTCGGTTCTTTGTCTGCATACAAAGCTGCCGGGTATAGAAATAATTTCTTCATTATTTGGGTATTCATAACATTTTCATATCTCAAAAATATCAATATTAAAATACCTCCATGTCGTCGTCAAAGAAAATTTCGTTACCTTCTGCTGAGTATCCGTCAATATTTTGTGTGCTGTCCGGTTCGGGAATAATTACGGTAAAGGTAGTACCCTTACCCATTAGACTTTCAATTTTTATGTCTCCGTTAAATAAGTCAATAAAGGCTTTTACTACGGATAATCCCAAGCCGTGTCCGCGGTTTACAGAATTTATGCCGGTATCAATTCGGGTAAATCGGTCAAAAATAATTTTCTTATTGTTTTCTGAAATTCCTATGCCATAGTCTTTTACGGCTACAACAAGGTCTTTGGTTTCCAGTGATACTCTTACTTCGATGTTTGAACCTTTGCTGAATTTTATTGCATTACTGATAAGGTTCGACATGATGAGTTTGAATTTTTCGGAGTCGGTTTTAAAATAGAATGTGCCTTTGTCAGCCAATCCGGTTTCATTAAAAACCTCAACTGTTAAACGTTTGGCGTTCAAATCGTTCTCAAAATCTTCGACAACGCCTTTTATTACTTGAACAACATTTACGTTTGAAATTTGGGGATATACTCGTCCGGCTTCGATTTCGGCTGCGGCAAAAATATTTTTTAGTTGAAAATCAAGGTTATGGGCTTCAACAAAAATAAGTTTAGCCATGTATTTGACTTTTTCCCAATCATTTGCTTTTACATCAAGAATACTTCGAGATAAACCAAGAACAGAGGCAAACGGATTGATGATTTCATTGTTGATATTCGCAATGAAATGACTTTTAAGTTGTTCGGATTCTTTGAGTTTCGTATTTACGTTTTTAAGCTCTTGGGTCATTGATTCCAATTCATTGATAGCCTGTTCTTTTTCTTGGAAACGTTTGCGGAGTTCGCTGAGCAAAAATTCGTCAGTAATTTGTTCTCTATTCATGGCTGATATTCATTTGCATTTTACGATAAACAGTTGGTTGTATGTGTTTTAGCGGTACGTTGATACCTGCAATTGATTCGGAATGTCCCAGAAAGAAATGTCCGTCCGGGTGCAAATTTCGGCAAAGTTTGTTGATCACATTTTCTTGATTTTGTCTATCGAAATAGATCAACACATTTCTGCAAAAGATTACATCAAAAGTTTCATTGACAGCATAATCGTTATCCATAAAATTAAGGCGTTTCAGTTTAATTCGGCGTCTTAATTCGGGTACTATTCTGACTAAGTGTTTGTTTGTATCTTTACTTTTTAATAGATATTTTCGTTTATATTCCGTCGGGACAACTTCAACACGTTTGTCTTCATAAATGGCGGCTTTGGCTTTTTGCAATACGTGGGTTGAGAGGTCGGTTCCGAAAATCATGTAATCGAAACCGGGATTTCGGCTTGCAAATTCGCTCAAAACCATTGCAAGTGTGTAAGGTTCTTCGCCGCTTGAACAGCCGGCACTCCATACCTTAAATAGTTTGCTTTTGTTGTTATTGTAATATTCCGGAAGCACCTTTTCGGTCAGATATACAAAATGTGCAGGTTCACGAAAAAAATCAGTTTTGTTGGTCGAAACGACATCCATCATCATGATAATTTCTTGATGTCCGGTTTTTCCGAACACATAATCAATATATTCGCCATAAGAGTTCATTTCTAAGGTGCGTAAGCGTTTTTGGAGTCTGCTTTGCAACATTACCTTTTTTTCGTGCGGCATTTTTATTCCGTAATTGGTTTGAATGAACGCACTTAACTTTTTGAATTCCGTATCGGTGAGTTCCGCATCAAATATTCCGCGTGGTGAATTTATATTTTTATCGGGTTTTTCCAAAGCTATTTAATTTGAAAATGAGACAATTTGATATTTTTTATCTATTATTATCGGGACTAAATTGTGATTACAAACTGACAGAAGTAACTTATTATCATATATTTAAAACAATATAAACCCTCAACAATAAACCGTAAACAGTATAATAACTGCTGATTGAATAAAACTGATTTTAGTAGAGTTCAAATTCCGAATCGTCGTTCATATCGGAGCTAAGTTCAAAACTGTATCCGTTTTCTTTGTGTTCGGCATGTTTTGTGGTGTTTTCGGACAGGTCGTGTTGTTTAACGGAATCAAATTCTTGGTCATCCGATTTGTGTGTGTGGTTTAGATTCTCGTCTGCTTCGTCTCCGGTTTTAAACACTATAACCATTTGAATCAAATTTTCGGATTGTCCGGCGAGTTGCTCGGCATTTGTTGCAAGTTCTTCGGCAATGGCAGCGTTTTGTTGAGTAACTTTGTTCAGTTGTTGTATTCCGCCTACGACTTGGTCAACACCGTTTTTTTGCTCGCGCGATGCGGTTACGATTTGACGTATCATATCGGAGGATTTTTCCATTTTTTTGACAATTTCAGTCAGTTGGTTGCTTGATTTATTTGCAATTTCGACACCTTGTTGTATTGCCTCTCGGATTTCGATAGAAGCTTTTCTGCTTGTTTCGGCAAGTGAGCGGATTTCTCTTGCAATGACGGCAAAACCTTCCCCAAATTCGCCGGCGTTGGCGGCTTCCACCGAGGCGTTTAATGCCAAAATATTGGTTTGTTTCGCAATTTCGTTAATCGTATTGGCTTTATCCGAGATACTGCTCATGAGTTCGGCGGTTTTTTGAACGCTCTTATTGCCCTCGTAAACAGCCGCCGCCGCCAGATAAACTTCTTTCTCGGTTGTCGTTGCATTGTCGGCATTTTGTTCGATATTTGCAGACATTTCTTCCATGCTTGCAGAGACTTCTTCAACAGATGCTGCTTGCTCCGATGCGCCTTGTGCAACTTGTTGTGAACTTGAATTCAAATACTTACTTGCGTGCGACAGATTTCCGGCAATCCGTTTGGTTGAGCCGAATACGGTACTTAGATTTTCAAATGTTTGTCGCAAAGAGTCAGAGAGACTGCCTATTTCATCATTTGACGTGTAGGTAAGTACTGCCGTCAGGTCGCCGGTAGAGGTTTTGCTCAAAAATGCCGAAATTCGTTTGAAAGGTCGAGCTATATTCAGTTGTATTGAGACAATTATCGAAATTATCATGACCAGCAATGCGATGGTTAATATTGTAATAAAAACTCGAGCCGGTGCTTTAGCCACTTTCACAATGTCCGTAATATTTGTTGTGTATAAAGCAACACCGACCGTTGCTCCGCTAAAGTCAAAAATCGGAAAGGATGACAATGCCGCCGTATCGTTATAAAATTGAAAAAAAGCTTTATTACCCGAATTTAAAGTGCTTAATATCAGTGTTGTATCCGAAATCAGCCCTTTATCGGAAGAACTTAAGATGAAGTTTCCGATTTTTTTACTTAAGCTGTTTTCGTTGCTTATTTGAGCAAAAGTATCAATTGCAAAAATATGTAAATTTTCGCGTTTTGAAAGTTCTATGCTTTCGGTAAAGTCTTCAAAGTTGTAGAAATGTTCAACCGAGCCTACATATTTTCCGTTATCCGTTATCGGTGCGATGCCGCGTATGGTAAGACCGGCTTTACCGGCTTCTACACCTGTAACAAAACTGCCGGTTTGTGCAACCCGAAGTACCGATTTTCTGAACGAACTGATGTCGTCTCCGCCGTCATTTACGCCGGGCGTGCGCCATGTGCGCAAGAAACTGACAGCCGGTGCTTTGTGGAAATGTACCAATACTTGTGTTCCTGTTGCGGTTGATATTTCAGTCAGTTCGTTGGAGAGTTGTTGGCGCAAGTAAGTGCGACCTTCTGTTTCATCAGTATATCGGTATGCTGTTTTCACTTCTTCGGAGGTTGAAAGTATGGTCGCAAGATGCAAGGCTCTGAGTGAAACTTCGTCCACATGACTGTAAAAAAGGCTTTGCATGTATAGTCCGCGTTCTCTTATGTCGTTGTCAATGCGTTTTTTTACCGCAGAACTAACAAAAAACACAATGAGCAGTCCTGCTGTGATAAACACACTGACTACAGGAATTATGAGTTTAAAACTTAATTTTATTTTTGCACGTTTTGTTTCCACGAGATTGAGTTTATATTGTTGAGCATAATTATATTAACACTAATTGACTTTAAAGTAAGCTATCATTTCTCTTAAAATGGTAGTGTTTTCGGCAAGTTTTTCGACATTTTTTGATAACTCAGAAGCCGAGTTCGCATTTTTTTGGGTTGATTCGTTTAATTCCAAAATAGAAGTAATGATTGCTTCCGAGTTTTTTTGCTGTTGTTTTGTGGCTTCCGATATGTTGGCGATATACTCGTAGGTTTTGTTGATATCCTCCAAAAGTGTGTTGAGTAGTTCTACGGCTTTGTCAGCAATTTCTGTGCTGTTTGAGGTCAAGTCCTCAATTTCGTCGGCAGAAATTTGGCTTTTTTCGGCAAGGTCGCCCACTTCAAAGGCTACAACATTGAAACTTTTACCGGCGTCTCCGGCTCGAGCGGCTTCAATAGCTGCGTTCAGGGATAAAATATTGGTTTGAAACGCAATTTGTGAAATGACCTCTGTTTTTTTTGCAATATTTTTGAGCATCAGAGCGGCTGATTTCATTTCGGCACTTCCGGATTGTGCGTTATTTGTAACCGTGAACGCAATTTCTTCGGTTTGCCCCGCATTGTGTGCCGACTGCTCAATATTGGCTGCCATTTCTTGCATGGATGCCGCCAATTCAATTGCTGTACCGGCTTGTTGTATGGTTCTCGAAGAAATATTTTTTGCGTTTACGCTAAGTTCTCTGCCACTGCTGACAAAACTGTTTATGTTGTCTTTTATCCCTTCCAAAACATTTTGTAACTGCATGGTCATGGTGTTCATGGCGTCGTAAACTTCTCCGAATTCATCTTTACGGTCTAAGGGTAAGGTTTCGGTAAAATCGCCGTCTGCCATGCGGCGGGCTGCATTTTTAACCATTTTAAGCGGTACGAGAATTTCTCTCGAAAGCAGATAGGCAAAAATGAATACGATACCAATGGCAATAAATATGCCCAACAGCATAATGTGTTTTGCTTCGCGTATTCCTTGGTTTAAGGATGTGTTTGTATTCAGTTCTTGAAAAAAAACACGCATTTTTTCAAACTGTCCTTTTGACTGTTTAAACAGATTAATCGTCTGATTTTCATATATTTGATTAGCTTCAGCAACTTTATTGTTATTTTTGAAAGATATAACTTTCTCCGCCGAGAAATGTATATCTCTGTGCAAGACAGACAGTTTGCGGAAATGTTCTTCGGCACCGGGCATAAAATCATAAATACTATCAGCCATCGGGGAATTTAACCATTTGCCCAAGTTGCACGAATCGGGGTGCAACGGGTTTTTGAACTCAGTTTCTACCCCTGTCGCATAAGCAGAAAAGTCCTCAAACCAATGAATGTGTTGCATGTAATGCTCCGACAATTGTGAAGTGTAGGAGAGGTGTCGGGTCCGTGCTTCTTCCAATTGCAAGGTGTTTTCAATACGATAAGTTGAAACAAGCCCCAACAAAGTAAAAACAAAGGCAACTACGAATAGCCCAATGTATATCTTTATGTTGATATTGATATATTTTCTGATATATTTTATTATTCCTGTCATGGCTTATTTATTCATTCTTAGGCGATGTTGAGTCGTCTGTGAATTCGTTGTCTGTAAATTCATCGTCCGAAAAAGCTACATTAGAAAGGTTTGAGTTTGCTTCAAAATCGGAATCTGAATAAAATTCGGATTCGTTGTCATCTTTGAATGAGGTCTTTAAACCGCCTTGTGTTTCATAACTACGGACTAAGTCGGTTAGTTCCTGTATCATTCGGTTTATATCTTGAGTTGTTTCGGTAAAATGACTAATTTCTGTTTCGAGGTGTGCAATGGTATAACTCAATATTTCAGCTTCTTGGTGTTGTTTTTTTGTGGTTTCGGCTATCTTTGTTATTTGTTTTGCGGTTGTTTTGATGTCCGGAACAATTTGTGCCGAAATTCTGCCGGTTCGCTCGCTCAATTGTATGCCCGATTGCGAAATTTTGTCTATTTCTGCGGCTGATTTTTTGCTTTTTTCGGATAATTTTTGAATCGAAGAGGCTACTACGGCAAATTCTTTCCCGTTTTGTCCTGCTTTTGCAGCTTCAATAGACGCATTGAGAGCAAGGATATTGGTTTGAAAGGATAAATCGTCAATAAATTTAATTTTGCTGATAATTGAGCGTAACGTTAGGACAGATTTCTGAACATTTTTGTTGTTTACATCAATTTTTACCGCTGACCGTTTCGCGGAGCCTGCAATATCTTCGGCATTTTCGGCATTTTCTTTTAATAGCCTTATAATACTACTGTTAGCACGCAAGATATTGTGTATCACATGTCCTTGCTGTGTAAAACGTTCGACAGCACCTGATATTTTTTGTTCAATTTCTGTGGTCATTGACGAAATATCTTTTCGTAATTTTGCAGTGTCCTCTTCTTTTCGTTTCAGTTTTGCTGTTCGGGAATCCAATTCTATAAAAAAATCAATAAATTCTTCTGTCCCGCTTTGTTTGCTCAAGTCAGAAGTCCACATTGATTTGACTTGGGAATTTATATATCTGATTGCTAATCTGCGAGCAAGAATTAAGCCTATGATAATCAGAATCACAGCAAGTATTGTGCTGATAATGAAACTCAACATTCCGCTATACACGTAACTTGCATACATCACCGAAACTCCGATTCCGAGCATGCTGAGCGGGAATATCACAATTTGATACACAATGGTACGCCCCGATATCAAGCGATAAATTGTCGCTGAGAGCGGAAATACTGTTGCAAAAATGAGTATGGCTAAAATTTTATCCATTATTTGTGAGATTCTGCTTCGATGTGTTCTTCGAGGCTGTGTTCTTCCTTACTGTCGTTGATTTCTGTCAGCTCGTCGAGTGTAAAAACTTTGTCAATATCAACCAGCATAATAAATTGCTCGTTGTGAGTAAATGCTCCCACAATCAGTTCCGATTTATATTTTGAACCGATATCGGGGCGATTCATAATTTGCTCTTTTTTTATCTGAATGACTGCGCCGGGTTCGTCCACAAGCGCGCCTACATCAACATTTTCGCCTTCAATATCCACCCGAAACGTAACGATAACCGTTCGTTTTTTTATTTCGATAGGTTTCATTCCGAATTTCATTCGTGCATCAATGACGGGCATGACAGTGCCGCGAACGTTGATAATGCCTTTCATATACGAAGGCGAACGCGGAACTTTGATGATTTCGGGAACTTCAATGATGCTTACGGCTTTGTCTATCGAAGCCGCAAAAATCTCAGTCCCGAGTCTAAACGTGAGATATGTATTTTGGGTATTTTCGTTCTGTGCCATAAGACTTGGATTATAGATTTTGTTTAATTATTGAGAATTTGAAACTTGAAATTTGAAACTTGAAATTTGAAATTTGTAACTTGAAATTTGTAACTTGAAATTTGTAACTTGAAATTTGAAACTTGAAATTTGAAATTTGAAATTTGAAATTTGAAATTTGAAATTTGAAATTTGAAACTTGAAATTTGAAACTTGAAATTTGTAACTTGTAACTTGTAACTTGTAACTACTAATTTGTAACTGTTCACTGATAACTGTTCACTGTTCACTGATTAAACAATTTCTTTGGATGAAAACTTTTTGATAATTTTATTCGTATCTAAAACTAAAGCTACGCTGCCGTCTCCGAGTATGGATGCACCGGTAATTATGTCATGCTTTCGATAGAGCTTTCCGAGAGGTTTCAATACAGCCTGATATTCACCGATAACAGTATCAAAAATAATTCCTACTCTTGTATTCTCGTATTTTACGATGATAAATTTTACCTCCTCAGGGTATTCGCCGCCTATTTGCAATTCGTCTCTGAGGAAATAGAACGGAATTTGCTCGCCGTCCATGACCAGAATGTTTTGATATTTGCTTGTTATATCTTTGATTTTCAATTCTTTAATTCTCGATACCGAAGTCAGCGGAACAACAAAAAGCGATGGTCCGATGGTAACCAAAAGACCGTCAATGATTGACAAAGTCAGCGGTAATTTGAGCGTGATGCGTGTTCCTTGTCCTTTTTCGCTTTTGATTTCGATATCGCCTCGAACATCGGCAATTTTACGTTTAAGAACATCCATTCCCACGCCGCGTCCGGAGATGTCGGTAACTCGTTCGGCAGTAGAAAAGCCCGGCATGAAAATAATTTTCAGGGCATCTTCTTTTGTCAGGTGCACGTCGTTGGCAATCAAGCCGCGTTCGATGGCTTTTTTCTGCACTTTCTCAATATCCACACCTTTTCCGTCGTCTTCAACGTCAATATGAACATTTGAACCGGAGTAATAGGCGCGTAAAATAATTTTTCCTTGTTCGGGTTTTCCTGCTTTCACACGCTCGCTCGGCAATTCAATGCCGTGGTCAATGCTGTTTCTGATAATGTGCATCAGCGGGTCGGTGATAATTTGCAAGAGAGTTTTGTCAATGCGAGTATCGGTACCTTCGGTAATAAATTCGATGTCTTTTTTGACACCTACCGACAAGTCGCGAACCAATCTGCGGAACCGGGTTACTGTATTTTCAACAGGTATCAGGGATATGCTTAGGGCATTATCGCGGATTTGTTCCGTTACATTTTCAATGGTTTCCGAGATAGCAAGCAACTCGGTTTCTTTGGTTTTCATTGCATACATTTTCAGGGCAGCTTGGGCTGTAACCAGCTCACTGACAAGGTTCATGTATTGGTCTATCTTTTCAGTAGCAATGCGTATGCTGGTGATTTCGCTTTCTTGGGCGAATTTTTGGATTTTTTCGGATACTTTTTTCTCTTGGTGTTTTTCGGTTTCTTTAGGTTTGAAAATAGTATGTGCAAGTGATTTAAGTTCTTGATAATCAAATTTATCAGAACTATATTTTTTAGTTATTGCTTCAATATATTTTTCGTTGGAAACTAAGTCCCAATCCCCGATTTTTTTGATTTCGAGGGTACATTCGTCTTCAACGAACATAAAAATGTCGTTAATTTCGAGTACGGATTCTTTGGTTTCGAGCAATATTTCCCAATAAGTATAACTGACGGAGAAGTCGAATTTTCCGAAAGTCGGGATTTTTTCGAGGTGTGTAAATATTTTAGTATTGCCGAGTGCGCGTATGTCATCAATTAAAAAAAGCGGATTTGTTCCGTTATCAAAAATATCTGCGTTTGGTTTAAAATAGATGTAATATCCGGCTTTCGGAACGGCTTTTGCACCGTTATCGCCGTTTAGAATCATATCTTGATATTCATCAAATGATTGATTTTCAGTGTTGTCTGTAACAAGTTTTTCTATACGTTTCGAGAGTTCGATATGTTTTTGTTCGATACTTGCGTCAATTTCGTCTCGAAGCAGGTTGCGCAAATGGTCAACGGATTCAAATGTTGCATTAACAAGTTCGATGTTTGTTTGTTTCTTTCCGTTCCGGATTTCGTCATAGATATTTTCGAGATTATGGGTAAACTCTGAAATTTTTACGAAGCCGAACATCGCGCCGCCGCCTTTCAGAGAGTGCATGATACGGAACACCTCGTTTATGAGGTCTTCGTCATGAGGGGCGGATTCCAAACGCAACACCGAGTTTTCGAGTGCGTTTATTAAATCGTTAGCCTCTTCTTTGAATTTATTTCTGAAATCTTCCATTTTGTTTCGGTTTCAATCGGCATTGCATTAATTTATTCCGGCAGTTTGCAGGTTTAACGAATAACTTTGTCGAGTGCCGAAAGCAACTTGGCAGGCACAAAGGGTTTGATAATCCACCCGGTTGCGCCGGCATCTTTTGCTTCCATTTTTTTATCACGTTGCGATTCCGTTGTCAGAAATAAAATTGGGATACGTTTATAGTCCGGATTGTCCCTGACGGCGCGGATGAGTTCTATCCCGTTCATATTTGGCATATACAAGTCGGTGATTAAGAGGTCTATCTCGGTGGAACCGTCAAAAAATTTGAGGGCATCTTTTCCGTCAATACCCACAAGCACGTTGTATCCGGCATTTTCGAGCGTAAAACTTACTACTTCTCGTATGCTTTCTGAATCGTCAACAATTACAATTGTCTTAGCCATGGCTTATGTATTACTGAATTTGATTTTTTTTTATTTGTTAAAATATGATAATATTCCCGTTGTTTCCAAGGATTCTCGTATCTTTTCGGGAATTTTGAAACTGAAAGTTGCTTTTTTTTGCTCCTGCTCCAATGTTTTTTTCAAAGAAACAAGCACTTGAACTGCCGCCATATCAAAACTTTCTGTATCGGAAACGGTTATTTGAAACGTCTTGAATTTATCTATTGCCGTATTTAATGCGGGTATCATGTCTTCGATGGTTGATACGGTCAATTTACCGCTGAATGTGAGTTCTGCAGTTCCGTTTTTTTCTGTAATATGTAATTTTGTGTCGGGCATCGCGTTGCTTGTTAAAAAAATTCGATTTCTTCTTCTTCTACGGTAACATCACTTCCGAGCTGTCCTTCGGCAACTTGGTCATGGATAATTCGTTCACTTTTCATGGTATAAGTCGCTCTGTGTTCTCGCAAATTTTCTTTTTTCTCGTTTTCGCCGGAGTGCTCTATTTCAATCAAATCAAACAGTTCTTTTAACCGAATGATAATGTTTGTGGCGGCTTGCTCGTAAAACATATAATACTGAATTTCTTTAACCGCGCTGGTGATGTCGCCGGCTACGATACGTTCGAGTTGTTCTGTTTGAACAATGATATTGCGAATGGAAATATTTTTTTCTTTGATTTCCAGCAACAAAGTGCGTATATCTTCGTCAAATGTTTTGATGTCTCGGCAAGCGAACTCTCGTTCTTCAATTCGGAGTTTATCGTGGTCCGAGTCGCATTTTCCAAAGTATCGTTTGATATCGCTTATGTTAAATTCGGCTGACTTACAGACCGTTTCAAATTGTGTAATAATGTCCATGATGTTTGCTTGGCCTGCAAACATATCTCTTGATTTTACAATGACGGATTTGGCTAAGTCGTTGATATTTTTGGTCGTATTTTCATACACCCTAAAATTGTCTTCATAGTTTTGTAATATTGCCCTTACGTCTGTTATAAAATGGTCAATATCAGAACTATGCGTAACATATTTGTGTGTAATTTCCTGAACTCGTTCTAACTGCTCCTCTATCATGTAAAAATCGTGATGCTTGTCGGGGTTTACGGAGCGCAAGCCGGAAATTTTTAAAGTGTCTCCCGTGAGTTCGTTAATATCGCTGCGTATGTCCACAAATTTTTCGGAAATAACTTGTACGGCAGTCTGATATTCGTGGTTCGTACGTATGAGTTGAGCGATTTGCAAATCTGCTATATCTTTGATTTGCAACATGTACTGTTCCGATATGGCGAGGTCGTTTTTATCTCGAACGTCTTTAATCTTCTCAATCATGTGTTTATGAGCTTCGCTGATGTGCTCGATTTTTTGTCGGATAATATCGCTGTATTGCAGATTCGTGATTATTTTGCTCACATTTTCCTGATACCGGGTTTTGATTTTTTGCAACTCGGGTATCCTGCGTTCGCCTTCATTTTTTTTATCAGCCAGATTTTTTATTGCGGTAGAAATTTTCTCTTCGGCGCGCTCGGTGTTGATATGATTGTTTTCTTTTTGTTCCCTAAGTTTTTCCTGTATTCTGTCGTGCAAAACTTTTATTTCGGTAACGGAATCTTCAAAAAGTGAGTTTAAACGTTTGATTTCTTTAATATATTCATTGAAAAGTTCAATTTCGGTATTAAAATTTTCTCGCTTATCTTTGTTGAGTAACAGATTGAATTTCAAACTGCTTGACAGAAAACTGAGTGTGAAAATATTTTGGGCATAATTTTTCAACGGAATATACATCAAGTTCAGATATGAGATAATTCTGTCAATTAAATCTGAATTTTCCGAAAAGAAGTTTTCCGAGCAACGTAAACTTTTTTTGAATTCGGATTGAAATTGTTGAATTTTTCCTGAAAGTGCAATATTTTCCGAGCCGGCAGTCAATTCAAATACACTTCCTACATTATCCGAGATATTTTCGATGCGCGAATATTGTTTTTTTAGATAATTATTCAGCATGATAAAATCGCCGGTTGAACACTTGTTCAACTCTGACACGCTGCCCTCAATGTTTGATAATGAGGTCGTTATTTTATCGAATATCGGATTTGTGGGGGTAAATTTGTTTTGCATCTTCTGATATTTCGCAATTTATTGTCGGCATTACGCAAACAGTAACAAAATTTATTCCATTTTTATTTTGATACTGATTCCTTATGCAATTATTTCGGCTAAAGTAGAAAACTTTTACCGAACAAAAAATAATTTTAAAAGAAAAGTAAACTTTACATTTTGTCTTTTTCTTCTGATTTTGCTAAATTTCTGATAATCAGTAAAATAAAAACAATTGTGATGCCGTAAAAAATCATCCCGGTGCCTGTTCCTACAAACAATAGTTTGCCTGTTCCAAAAAGAGCCGATAATACTGCGCCGACACCTAAAGCCCAATTGACAAACGAGCGTCCGTAACCGATGTCTGCCTTAATATCAGGTAGTTGCGAGGCTATCGGAGCCCATCCTTTTGCTGAGGGGTGAACTTTTGTGTAGAATGATTTTAGTTTTTCGTTATCTTCAGGTTTTGTCAAAAATGTAATACTTACCCAAACAATGCTCGACCATAAAGCTATGATAATCAGGCATATTTCAAAATCTCCGTTCAAAACATCTAATTTAAAACCGTATTTCAAAACCGGATAAATAACATACGGGGCAAGCATCGCAGACAGTTCCGACCATGCGTTTATACGCCACCAGAACCAGCGCAAGAGCAACACCGAGCCGATACCGGCACTCATGGTGAGCACAAATTTCCACGCATCGCTGATACGGTCAAATTGGGTTGTTACGATAAGGGCGAACAGCATCAGCAAAAAAGTAGTAATGCGCGAAACGCGTAAGTAGGTCTTATCGGAGGCATTTTTTTTCAAATAGGGTTTGTATAAGTCGTTGATAATGTATGAAGTCCCCCAAACAGTTTGTGATGCAAGCGTGGACATAAATGCTGCCAGAAATGCGGCTAAAAGTAAACCTGTAAAACCGGAAGGTAAGACATCACGTATCAGCATTACATAAGTTGCACCTTTGTCGGCGGCATCGGGGTAAAGCACAAGTGCCGCAAGTGCTGCAACTATCCAAGGCCAAGGGCGAAGTGCAAAATGTGCAATTTGAAACCATAAGGTAGCCAGCAAGGAGTGTTTTTCATTTTTGGCTGACATCATACGTTGTGCAACATATCCGCCGCCGCCGGGTTCAGCCCCGGGATACCAGCTTGCCCACCATTGTACGCCGAGATACGCTATCAGTGCAGTTAGGCTTAAGGTCAGAACGCCGCTTTCGGTTTTTTCGCCAACCGAAGGGAAGAATTGCAAGGCTGAGTCTGAAATTTTTTCGGACAAGCCGGACAGACCGCCGACTTTTTCATGGTTTACTGCAAATATTGCCAAAACTACGCTACCCGTCATTGCTATCAAAAACTGAAAACTGTCGGTAAATGAA
The DNA here is from genome assembly GCA_020720705.1 of Acetofilamentum sp. Taxonomy (GTDB): domain Bacteria; phylum Bacteroidota; class Bacteroidia; order Bacteroidales; family JAADGE01; genus DYOJ01. Next base: position 1,088 of record DYOJ01000017.1, on the reverse strand, counting down.
ACGCCTGAAAGCCCTGATAATGAAGAGTATATGGCTGTAAACAGCATCATGCCGGCAGTTACTACAAGCTGTGAGGATATGACGATACCGGCAAGGGAAAATTCCGAATATCCAAAAATTGTCAGTTCGGGAAATATAACCTTAAGTATTTTAACCATTGCTAAATTTACCCAAGCTATCACAACCACATTCATCACTATACCGATGTAAACTGCACGAAACCCGCGCAAAAAATTTGCAGGTTTACCGGCGTAGCGTATCGAAACAAATTCGGCATCGGTCATTATCCCCGAACGCCTCCACAGTTTAGCGAAAAAGAAAACAGTAAGCATCCCGCCGAATACCATATTCCACCAAAGCCAATTGCCGGCAACACCGTTTTGGGCAACAAGTTCGGTTACGGCAAGCGGCGTATCGGCGGCAAATGTGGTTGCAACCATACTTGTGCCGGCGATGTACCAGGGGAGTTTGCGTCCGCCCAGAAAAAAATCGGACATCCCTTTTCCTGCTCTGCGAGACATGTAAATGCCTATTCCTAAGCTGATTAGTAGATATGCAAAAATGATTAGCTTATCGGTAAAACTCAATATCATAACTTCCGTTTAATAATTTATTGTGAATATTTTGATGCTTTCAGTTGTATTCTCAATTATACTTTTATCAACCCGTTTTTGACGGCAAACAGAACTAAATTCGGCGAGTTTACAGCACCCGTTTTGTCGAACAATCGGCTGCGATGCCCGTCTGCAGTGCGTTGACTGATACCGAGTTTGTCCGCAATTTCTGAATTAGAAAAACCTTTACATAGTGTTTGTAATAAAACGTATAAATACTTGATTTTATGTTAATTAAATTCTTTTTTCCAATCGAAAGTATTGTCATATAGTGGTCATTTAATGGTCAAAAAGTAGTCATTCAGTTGTTTTTAATAGTTTCAATTGAATTTCGACTGAATTTCTAAAAGCATTCGGAACGAAATTTCGCTATATCGTAAAGAATTTCAACAAGTTATGAGTTTTCTTACAAACACTATGTAAGTGCAAAATTCGTTAAGCGCTTGGGCGAGACCAAAATCTTGTAATACGCTT
>DYOJ01000459.1 GCA_020720705.1 Acetofilamentum sp. | reverse complement strand
ACAATTCATCCAAAAACACAGTAAGATGTAAATGTTATTTCTTTACGAATACTAACAATAAAATACATAATATCAAATATTTACAGGTTTTCTTACAAACACTGTTAATCATTGTTATGTTCGTAAACTATCGTTCAAAATCCTGCCAAAGACCGCTCGTCGGATGTTAAATAATATCCCTACTTTTAGGGATATAAAAAGAGTTTGATAGTTCTTAACTTTGTGCGAATTTTGAATATACATCCGAATGAAACTCTCAGAATTAGCAAATAATGATAAGGCGATTATTGTAAAAGTAAGAGGAAGAGGCGCATTCCGTAAACGAATAATTGAAATGGGTTTTGTGCGCGGGCAAGAAATTGAGGTTGTAAAGCCTGCACCGCTCAAAGACCCTGTGCAATATCGCTTAATGGGTTATGAAGTGTCGCTTCGTAATTCGGAAGCCGAACTTGTGGAAGTTATTCCGTTATCACAAGCCGAAACATTGGTGAAAGACCCTTTTTTGGGAACCCTAAACAGCGACGTGCTGAAGTTAAACGGCACAAACGGCTCAAAAACCATAAATGTAGCTTTAGTCGGAAATCCGAATTGCGGAAAAACAACTTTGTTCAATTATGCAACCGGCGCGAAAGAACATGTGGGAAATTATAGCGGAGTAACCGTTGATGCCAAGAAAGCGGTTTACAAACAAAATGGTTATACATTCAATATCACGGATTTACCTGGCACTTATTCGCTTTCTGCTTATACTCCCGAAGAACTTTATGTGCGAAAACATATTTTAAATGAGCTGCCGGACGTTGTTGTAAATGTCATAGATTCGTCAAGTCTCGAACGGAATATGTATCTCACACTTAGGCTGATAGATATGGACATCAAAGTCATTATCGCCCTGAATATGTATGACGAACTCTCTAAACGAGGAGATACTTTTAATCACGAAGCCCTTGGTATTATGCTTGGTATCCCGATAATTCCTACTGTTGCAGCAACAGGCAAAGGAATTCCGGAGCTTTTTGAAGAAATCGGACGTATGTTTGAAGATAAAAATCCGATTGTCAGGCATATACATATCAACTACGGAAAAGGATTTGAGAAGGCTATTGATGATATTCAACAAACTTTGGATGTGCCGGAAAATATCTCGTTGCTAAATAAAGTTGCGGCGCGATTTATCGCAATAAATTTATTGGAAAAAGATAAAGATACGCAAGCTGACGTTCGTGAATTAAAAAATGGTGATAAAGCTTTGCGCATTGCAGACACGTACATAAAACGGATTGAAAATCACTTGAAAGACGATTCCGAAACACTTATTACCGATGCACGATACGGTTTTATTCATGGAGCTTTGAAAGAAACATTTAAACCCGGAAACTTTAACAAGCATCAGAAAACCAAAGCGATAGACGATATTCTTACCCATAAAATTTGGGCTATTCCGATTTTTATTTTTTTTATGTGGCTGATGTTTCAAGGCACTTTTACGCTTGGCGATTATCCGATGCAAGCCATTGAATATGGGGTAACTTTTTTTGCAGATTTGGTTAAAACCTATATGCCGGACGGGATGCTTAAAGATTTACTTTCAGACGGAATTATAAACGGTGTCGGTGGTGTAATTGTTTTTTTGCCTAATATTTTGCTTTTGTTTTTTTTTATTTCTCTGATGGAAGATACCGGCTACATGGCTCGAGCCGCGTTTATTACAGACCGAGTGATGCACAAAATCGGACTACACGGCAAATCATTCATCCCGCTTGTCATGGGGTTTGGGTGCAATGTGCCTGCAATAATGGTTACGCGAACTCTCGAAAGTCGGAACGACCGATTACTGACCATGCTCATCAACCCCTTGATGTCGTGTAGTGCACGGATGCCGGTGTATTTGGTGGTTATCGGCGCAATTTTTCCGGCTTATGCAGGCACTGCGCTTTTTGCTGTTTATTTATTCGGAATTGCTGTTTCAGTTATTGTCGCTAAATTATTCAAAAAGACCATTTTCCGTTCCGAAGATGCTCCGTTTGTGATGGAACTTCCGCCGTACCGCATGCCTGTTATGCGTACCACTCTCAAACACATGTGGCACAAAGGTGCGCAATATTTGAAAAAAATGGGCGGCATTATTTTAATTGCGTCTATCATTATTTGGGCATTGGGTTATTTTCCGAAAAATGTTGAAAAACAAACTTTTTACGAAACAAAAATTCAAAACTATCGCTCAGAATATACTTTGAAAATTGAACAGGAATTTGATAATAGCAAAAAAGAAATCCTTGTTAATCAGTTAGATTCTTTGGTTCAAAATACTGAGCATGAGAAACATAGTGCTTTGCAAGCCGAGTCATACATCGGGCGTGTCGGTAAATTTATTGAACCTGCCATACGCCCCTTAGGTTTTGATTGGCGTATCGGTGTAAGTATTGTAACCGGCATTGCTGCCAAAGAGATAGTAGTCAGCACTATGGGGGTGCTTTACGGGGTAGGCTCCGATAGTGATGATACTTCCGAGGCATTGAAAAAAAATATTCGCGAAGCAAAACATGATTCGGGTTCACGCAGAGGAAGCCCTGTTTTTAAGCCGCATGTAGCCGTTTCTTTCATGATTTTTATTTTGATATATTTTCCGTGTATCGCAGTCATAGCTACCATTCGGCGCGAATCGGGGCATTGGAAATGGGCTGTTTTTACGGTTGTTTATACAACATTGCTTGCTTGGTTGCTGTCGTTTGCCATTTTTCAAATCGGAGAGTTTTTTCTGTAATCTGTTGAAAATATATTTTTTTTAATCAGTGTCAGTAAGAAAATGTATAAATACTTGATTTTATGTTAATTATACACATTGTTCCAAT
>DYOJ01000458.1 GCA_020720705.1 Acetofilamentum sp. | reverse complement strand
TATTTATACGTTTTCTTACAGACACTTCTTACGTTTTATTGTGATATTTTTAATGAAATTCTTTGTTTGGAGCAGGACTTAAACGGCGAGTTTCCCTTTTCCTGATTAACTTAGGGGTGTAGATTTGTACATGAAGCCCTCGCCTCTGTCGGTTTTTACAACAGCTTTGAGGGAGCCGAGCAGTGCATAGAGTCCAAAATAACTGCGATTGATGTAGATAGAATCTCGTGCGCCGCGAGCAGCATTCATTTTTCGGAGTGTTTTGTTGTTCTTGTATTTTTCGCCCATTTCAGTCATTTCGGACATCATGGAATACGAACCAAAATCGAACGTATCATTCATAAAAGGCTTTCGCACAATGGATACCAAGTTTATGAATAATTCTGTTATAATTTCTTTCACTTCATCGGAGTCCGAGTCCGAAATCATGCTTAATCCGCGTAATATTTCATCTCTTGCTTGTGTATCGTGTTCAAAATCAACGGCTACTATTTTAAAGTATGGTTGGTAAACTTCTTCCGGAATTCGTTTGACTGCACCAAAGTCCAACACGCCAAGTTTCAGTTCGGGGGTGATAATGAAATTTCCCGGATGCGGGTCGGCATGAATCATTTTTAGGGTGTGTGTTTGGTAGGCATAAAAATCCCAAAGCGCCTGTCCGATGTGATTGCGAATATCTTGCGGTAAATCCTGTTTCACAAAATCGGAAAACAATGTTCCGTGCAACCACTCCATAGTTATAATGCGCTTGCTTGAAAATTCCGGATAATATTCAGGGAACACAATGTTTTCCAGATGCTTACATTTTCCGGACATTTCAATTGAGCGCGCCAATTCTCCGGTGTAGTCTGTTTCATCCATCAACATTTTTTCAATTTCTTCGGCGTAATGGTCAAGTTCTGCTTTTGTAATGTTCATAAACCGCAGAGCCAAAGGCTTTACCATTTTTATGTCAGATTGTAAACTGTCAGCAATTCCGGGGTATTGAACTTTGATTGCAAGTGTTTGACCTTGATATTCAGCTTGATGTACCTGACCGATTGATGCTGCATTTACAGCTCGTGATGTGAACGTGTCAAATATTTCGGTCGGTGTTTTGCCAAGTTCGGATTTGAAAGTTTTGATTATAAGCGGCAGTGATAACGGCGGTGCGCTGAATTGTGCTAAGGCAAATTTTTCGGTAAATGCTTGCGGCAGGGCTTCGTTCATGCTCATCATTTGAGCAATTTTGAGTGCGCCTCCTTTTAACTCGCTGAATGCGTTGTAGATATCTTCGGCATTTCGGCGGTCGAGTTCTTCGCGGTCATCGGTTCCGAATATCTTTTTTGTGTAGTGCGAAACATAGTTGCTGCCTACTTTGGCTGTGGTGTTTAATATTCTTGAGGCGCGTTGTATTTTTCCTGTCGGGATTTTTTTTTGCTCTTTCATTGAGGTTTTTTTTGAGTATATTCGGATGTAAAATTATGAAATTATTTGCGATTTTCAATCTTTTTTCAATCTAAACAGAAAATCTTTATCCGAATCGGATAAACTGTTGTATCCCGATGCCGATATCTTATCTAAAATTCGATTCAGTTCTGCTTCGCTTGATTTTTTGCGCGCATTGTAGTCCATGTCAGGGTTTGCGGTATCTCTACCGGGTGTCGTTTTTACTGTATTTCGAGGTGTTATGTTTCTTTGTACTTTCATATTGTTACGTTTTCTTTCGCTTTTCGTGCCGCTTACAAGCACTACCAGACTGTCCATCAAACGGTTGAAACCTCGTGTAATGTCTTTTCCCTTTCGCATTTGGTAGCCGAACCACAATCCGTAAAGTGCCCCGCCGAGATGTGCTGTATGTGCTACGCCGTCCATTTTTTCGATACTCATATTGGATGCAAGACCCATTAAATCAATGACTACAGCAATAATTGCAAGATATTTAAGTTTCACGGGACCAACAAAAATCAGATGTAACAAATGGTCGGGGCGGTAGGCTGAAATCGCAAGAACAATCGCCATAACCGATGCCGAAGCCCCTATTGCCGATGCGGGATAGGTCAAAAATTCGTTTGACAAAACATGTATTAATCCGCCGACAATGCCACCCATGACATACACTGCAAATAACTGTTTCGGACGTAAATACTCCGCAAAAATTCGCCCGAACCAAAACAACCAAAGCATGTTGAACAGCAAATGTAAAAATTGAACATGCGTAAACATGTAAGTTATAATGGTCCAAGGACGAAAAAGCAGTAGCTTAAAATTAGGTTGTACTGCAATCCATTCGGCTATGAATGTGCTTGAAATTAAGTCTATAAACCATAGCGGAACAAACAGTCCCACATTGATATAGATTAGTTTTGTGAGGAGCGAGCCTCGTTTGAATGAATGTTTTATTTCTTCGCTGATTCGACTCATTTTATATTTTTGAAAAAATTATTTGATTTAAAATACTAATATTAAAGTTTAAGGTAAAGTGTTGAGAGAGATAAAATTGTATCCGCTCACAAAAGCATGGTTGTGTTCAGTAAAGGTTAAATTTGCAAAATTGTAACATGTTGAAAATTAAGAATATAATAATTAATTTGTCAGCTTCAAAAAAATCAAAATAACCACAAATTCACGAATTATTATTTTTTAATTGATTGTATATGAATAGTTTACAGGTTTATAAATCTCAAAATTTAGTGAGAGAGATTTTTGGGGAGTAGCCACTTTAATAAAACTTTGATAAAGCTAATTTTGTCATACTCTATTGTTTGGATACTTATAAACTTCATAACTACTTGTATTTTATGGCTTTATAGTTTGTCGCTTTGTTTAATTGAATAATCCATTATTTTTGATATATGAGTCCGGTCTAAAAAGCCGT
>DYOJ01000457.1 GCA_020720705.1 Acetofilamentum sp. | reverse complement strand
CATTTTTTTTGTGGTTGGCAACAGACATTCCTTGACAAGGTGGCGTAGCCACAATGACATCAGGTTCTGAAATTTTGTGTTCAGTTTGCCATTTTTTGATTTCAGCAAAAAGTTTATTTTTAATTTCTTTTGTTGAAATATCTCCGTCTAAATAGCCTGTTTCATATTTGCATTTGTTGTTGAATGCTTGAATTTTTAAGCGTTTTGTTAAAATTTCATTTGTCGCAATGCATTCAAAACCGTTTTGTTTGAAGCCATAACATCCAACTCCTGCACTGCTGAATAAACTAATGTATGTCAAAGGTTTGTTCATAGTTTTAGAATTTTATTTCGGCTTGTTTTACATTTATACTTTTCAAGTAATTTACTTTTTCTTCTGCAACCATTAATGTTTCCGAAGAACAATTGTAAGCATACATTTTTTTAGCAAATTGGTCGCCAAAATATTCTACTTTCAATTTTTCAAAGTCAAGGTCGAAAGCATTTGCTAATTTATCTAATCGCTTTTCGTCAAATTCACGTTTACCGTTTTCAATCTTGCTCAAATTAGCAGAATCAAGTTTTAGCAATGATGCAAGTTCAGTCAAAGTCAATCCTTTGTCTGTTCTTAATTGTCTGATATATTCTCCAAAAGTTGCTTTCATTTGCTTGTAAATATTAACTTGTCAATAAATGACAAATTTAGCTAAATGTTTTAATTCAGCAAGTTTTTTTCTGTCAATTTTTGTCGAGCGTTGGATTTGTGCGGTTGGTTTTAGGGTGAGGCATAACGTCAGGCTGTGAATAAACCTCGTCAAATTTAAAAAGTATTCGGAGGGCTACCAAAGAAAAAACTCAAATAAGAGATTCTCAAGAGACTGATTTTAGTTTTTTCACAGTCTGACGTTTTGCAGCTACCCGAAGGGCGGGACTTTTACCACAAAACTTGATTCGAAGATATAAACTTTCTTTTACCATAAAACTGTCAGACGAAGCACGAAACCCCGCCTTTTGGGTAGGTGCTGTTATAGGGCGTTTTTCTTTCGGTCGTCAATGAGTTGACAGTCTGCATAATACTTTTAGTTAGCGATGAATCGTTCGTAAATCCAGTAAATTAAATACCCAACGGCAATTAGTCTTACGATAATACTAAACGCGGAATGTTTCACTTGTCCTTTTTCAAATGTCAAAGGAAGTCGTTGTTGACTTGTCCATTCAGGATTTAGTTGCATTCCGAATTGATAGTTTTTGTCGTCTGTTGTTTGAACTTTTAATACTTGTCCACCGCCAAACAGAGAATTAATTTTCAAAAGTTGAGCCGTTGTAATAGTGTCAAGAGGAATCGTCCACTTACCACAAACAAGTTTTTTGTCTGTCAGCAGAACAACTGCTCGTTGAGAAGTCACCCAATCAAGTCCACGCTGAATGTCTTGATTTGTTGTCGTCACGATACCTTTACTTGCGTCTGCCGCCAAAACCTTTTCGTTTGGATTGTCAAGTTCAAACTTTCGTCTTACTCGTCCTGTCCCGTAAATTAGGTCAACAAGTCCTTTTAATAGTTGATTTATCATTGTCGTTGTGTCGTCTTAAAATGCCCTATAACGTCAGACTGTGAAAAAACTAAAATCAGTCTCTTGAGAATCTCTTATTTGAGTTTTTTCTTTGGTAGCCCTCCGAATACTTTTTAAATTTGACGAGGTTTATTCACAGCCTGACGGTTTGGGGCTTGACGCAGTGGGGGATTAGTAGCACAAATGTTCAAATTTAGCACATTGTTCATTAGTATTCCAAATGTTCATTTTAGCACTGAAGCCCAGCTTTTGCAAAACCCTTGTTATGTGCCGTTTTTATAGTCCTTTGCTTGATTTTTCCATTACATTATTTGGCGGTATTGATTTGTTTCCGATTTCCGATTTTCTGTCAATTCCTTTAACATAAGTGTCAAAAAAAGCTTCTGAATTGTCTAAATTATATTTTTGAATATCTGCATTGTCTGTCGGAATATCAATGTGGTCTGTGTTAGTACCTTTTGCAAAAGTTTGATAACGAGGTCCACTTGTGTTCATACCGCTGTATGCTTGTAAACGCCAATTTGTCGCCATAAAAGTTCCGCCTCCATTTATGTCTTTTTCTTCTTCTCCTAAAATTACAAAAATCGCAGTTGTTCCAATTCCATTAAAACCGTTAGAAGTTATACCAAATTGGTCTGGACTATTTCCTGCTGGTGAAATTCCGTAAACTGCTTTTACTTGTGGAACATAATAATTTCCGTGTGTCATAGTAACACCTGCGACTTCAAGTCCTTCCATACAACCTCCTGAATGTCCTGCAAAGCCTTGTTTACTACCGTCCACAGTTCCTGCAAATGTTCCATAATTCAAAACTCCGCTTGCAACTTTTTCCGCTATAAATTTAATTTCTTCACCACGATATTGAGCAATAGTATTTACGTTGTTTCCTGCAAATCTGTGGTCAATTTGAATAACCACATAACCTTTTTGAACATATCTTTCTACATAAGGCAGTAATTGTCCTCTGTCGTACCAAGTCCGTTCCCACCTCTTGAAACGTGTATTACATTAGTTTGTCCTGTCAATTCTTTAGGAAAATAAACTCTATAAGAAAGTGTTCCAAAACTTGCCGTTTCAGTTCCGTCAAACGACTGCATTGTGTAAACAATTGGTGTGGTTGGCGTTGGTGTGGTTTCATCGTCTTTTGAGCAAGACGTCAGAAATAATAAAACTCCAAGACTTAATTTTAGTAAATTCATTTTTATATTTTTTAAAGTTTTCTTGGTTAGACTGTCAAAGTTGAGTTTGGTTTAAAATGGCACATAACGTCAGACTGTGAAAAAACTAAAATCAGTCTCTTGAGAATCTCTTATT
>DYOJ01000016.1 GCA_020720705.1 Acetofilamentum sp. | reverse complement strand
CAAAGGTAATCATTTTTTTATAACTTGTTCAATTTATTTTTTCACAAGCCCTTACCTGCCGGTGCAGTTCAAGTTTTGGAGTATACTATCAGCAGTCAACATGAGTTTAGGATGCATAAATTTGATTTTGTCCCCAAAGGCATCTATCTCGAATCCGGTATTAAATCACGGCCACTTCCGGAGTTCAGCGTAAAAAATGAAGGGACAAAAATGAATGAAAACGATATAGAGATAGGTTTAAAGAACGTAAAAAAAATTGCAAAGAAAAAAGCTGAATTGGAATTTGAAATTCTTTATACAGGGAGTAACCTTATTCTGGTTGATTTGAGCAAAATAGAACTTCAAATCGGAAAACAAAAATGGGCACCGATAAAGCAAAGTGAAAATTTCAAACTAATCCAAAACGAAAGAAAACTCTTTACCTTAGAGTATGAAGTCAGTAAAGATGACCCGGATTTGAGAATTGCTTTTAAAGATATTGTTTGGAATGGTGCTTTTGAAGAGGCGTTATTTTCTCCGGTTGAATTTGAGGTTGTTAATTTTGAATCTGAGGACGGAATAATGATAGACACTGAAGACGGAACAATGATTGTCGTAAAAGATTATCGTAAAAAAATGGAGAAATTAGCAAAGCTAAAAGAAAAGGAAGATAAGAAACCTGCAAAATTGAATGAGAAAAAGTCTGAAACCGAGAATGTTGTGAGTATTAAAGATGAAAAAAAGAGTTCAGTTTCTGAAGTAAAAGATGAAGATAATACTAAAACAAACACTTCTGTCGTAAACAAAGCCGGCTTTGGCAAAGTAGATATATTCAATAAATATCAACAAAGTTCTTCCAAAGCAAAAGTTGAGGAGTATATCAATGCAGAACTCAAAGTGTGGGCTGAACTCGGCAAGTATGAAACAACCGAAAATTATAAAATAAGAGTAAATTCGCAAACAAGAAAGAATAAGATTGAGGAATTAAAAAATAAGAAAGTTAATGAACTGGCAAGTAAGGCGGTAACTTTAAAAATTTTGTCCACGGAATACGATGCAGACAATCAATTTTTCAAGATTAATTTTAAAAATATTCCCTCAATATACGTTAAAATTCCGCTCACAGATGCAGAGGGTTTTGATGCAAATTTAGCTTCGATTGATTTTGAAGATGCCAATTTTGCTATTGTAGGCGAAAATGATTTTGCTCTGCTGAATACCGACTTGACAAATCCGAGTAATAATAAAAACTACAGATATAACAGTAAGGACGTAGTTGTATTTAAGAAAGTTAAAATTGAAAACAATTTTGAAGATATACAATTGGACTTATCGGGCGAAGCAATTGTGCAAGCAGAAGGTTCTGAGATAATCATCGCGGAAGATTTGACAATTATTGACAATGTTGACGACAATATTCCCAAAAATGGTGTGAACAACTCAAAAACTTATGCTCTGATAATCGGAAATGAAAATTATTCTAAATATCAAACAGGTCTCACAACCGAGGCAAATGTTGATTATGCACGAAATGATGCCGAAATTTTTGCAAAATATTGCAATAAAACTCTCGGATTACCTGCCGAAAACATTGTCCTTCTGACAGATGCAACGAGCGGAAAAATGAGTCAGGAAATAGAACGATTGGTATTAAAAGCAAAATATAAACCGGGTGAACTGCGATTAATCGTTTACTACGCCGGACACGGTTTTTATAATGAAGCGAAAGAAAGCTATATAATGCCGGTTGATATTTCGAGTTCAAATGTAAACGGCGGTATTAAATTGACTGACTTTTATGATAAACTCACAGAGCACCCTACAGAGCGAGTTACCGTGTTTCTTGATGCTTGTTTTAGCGGAGGCGGAAGAAATCAAGGTTTGCTTGCGGCTCGGGCAGTCAAAATTAAAGCACAAGAAACAACTATCAGAACCGGTAATCTCATTGTTTTTGCAGCAAGCAGCGGAAACCAAGAATCGTTGCCATATAAAGAAAAAAAACACGGACTGTTTTCGTATTACCTCATTAAAAAGTTGCAAGAATCGAAAGGTGAAGTAAATTACGGAGAGCTTGCTGAATATCTCACAAAAGAGGTTCCGTTTACGGCAGTAGATAAAAACAGCAAAGAACAAACCCCGATAATCAGTATCAGCAGCGGTATTGAGAATGTCTGGAAAGGTTGGAATTTTACAAAATAGTGTTCGATTCAATAATGACCTTCGGGAAAACGTTGAGGTTTCAAATTGTAATATACAATAATCGGCATCAGATTGAGATTGGTCATAAATCAAGAGTCATTAGGAAATTCGGTGGAAATTCGGTAGAAATTTTGTTGAAAATTATTGTAAATTAAACGATTAAACAAATAAACCGATAAACTGAACTTTATCTGAAATTAATCTTTTACCATTAATACCGCATGTAAACTCTCAACCATAAACCGTATAAAGAGTCCGCTCCGAAAATAACTTTTAAAACTACGATTTGTTGAAACAATATCGGTAAGTAGTTTATATACAAATAGTTATAAGTTTATCAAAATTCGTAATAATTCTTGAATTCGTAGTCATTTTAGACTTTTCGGTGTGGACTCAATAGCATATTAAGTTTTTAGAATTTTTTTATATACTGAAAATGTGTTAATTTGGAAATTTGAAAATGTGATAATTTTCTGGGTAGTGGGCTAAATGCGTTGAAGTGCAAGCGTGGGCGCTTGCAACATACAAAATACTATGCGTTTAGCGTCCACGCTAAACTTTAATCAACGGATTTAAGACACTATCATTTCTGATTATTAAATTTTTAATAAAGTATAAAAGAAAAGAAAGCAGACGTTTTTTTAGTATAAATAAAAAAAAGCAGTGAAATACTTAAATTACAAATATTTACGAATACCGACTGTCAAGTCAATTTTGAAATGACGCTACATTGTCCTACGGACGAATGCAGGTCAGTAAGGGCTTTCCATCGTCCGCAAGGACATGGAAACGTCAGAAGAGGCTTGACATGAAACTCCTAAAATCATTTGAAATAAATATACTTTCAACTATTAACCTTAAAATGTGTAAAACCAAATATCATGACAAAAATCTATCTTTTTATTTTTTCAATTCTTTGGGGATACTTTCCCTTGAACGCTCAAGTCTTTTCCGCCGGTTCCGGAGTAGATGTTTTAGCGAGCGAGACAGTTGAGAAAATTGTTAAAAGTATCAATAGCAGTTCAATACCAAAAGATGCAAATATTGCAATTACATTCTTTCAACGTATTGACGGAGAAAAAACTACTTTTGGAATTCGGTTTACCAATAAAGTTGCAGCTTATATGAAGTCTGCAAATCAAAAAGGCAAAATTACTCAAAATATTTTGTTCCCTGAAAATGTAGATAAACGTATTGACGAATCAATGTACAAATATTTTACCGTGCCGCAAGGTAAAAATGAGGGAGACTATTGGGCTGAATTTTTAGATAAACAACGCCCTGATTTTTATGTAGTCGGTAAATATAAGTTCTCCGAGGATTCGAGGAAACTCACAATATCAGAAATTGATGTTGTTCCGGATAAATACGGTTCATATACGAACATTTCTTGTGTTGTTGCGGGTGAAATCGAAAAGAAAATATCGGAGGTTGCCGAAATAAATGAATGTAAAAACCTTGATATCCCTGTAAATAAACCCAATGAATACTACGAACAACTCATGGAACTGAAGGACAATCCGGAGTTATTTTCAGTTGTGTTCACCAATTCTGAAACAGGGAAGCCTGTAACAGACTACAATTTTGTAGTTGAAAAACCCTACGAAATTTCAATCAATTTGAAAAAGGATGCATACATCTATGCTTTTTATTACGATCCGAAAGATTATAACACGCAAAACATGACCATGATTTATCCTTATGATAAAGGACAAAATGTTTTTTTCAAAGCAGGAACACATGTATTACCAAAGCTCGGGTTTCCGTTTTATGTTGAACCCCCATTTACGCCCATATACATTAAGATTTTTGTGCTCTTGAAAGAGATACCTATAGAATTGGATTTTATACAGGTTGATGGGTATTCGATTGCATCTTTTTCACAGGCAAACTGTAAGAGTTTTCTTGACCAACTCGGTAAACTTTCAAACAATGAAGTTTATTCCCGGTCTTTCAACTTTTCAAGAAGTCAAAAATAGAAAATACGAACTGAGGTATTGACATCACAAAGCAGGTAATAAACAGCAAAGTAAAATCATTTTGATATAAAACAGATATTGATTCAATAGCTGTATTCACACAAAAGATTAAAAAAATTCTAATCGAAATCCTTTGAATTAAGAAAAATACTTACTTTTGCGGAGTACAAATACAATGTCATATCTGCATGGACGAATTACCGAAGATCATTATTTTCTAACTTTAATATTATTCCATTATGATTAAATTTGTTATTACTTTTTTTGTTGCTGCATTTTTTATGTTCAACGTTTCAAGTGTGTTTGCTGCTGAAACAGCAAAAGTTGCAAACAACAACGGCGTGTCGGTTATTGCCGTCGGTGATTTCAACGGCTCCTTTGAGCAAGCCGACACTGATAAATCGGCCAAACCCGAAAAGTTATGGAAGCGTAAAGGTGCTGTAGTGGGCTTGTACATTTTGGCGTTGTTTATACCGTGGCTGGCAGTGGGTCTTTACACGGGTTGGGGCATTGAAGTTTTATACAATGTTTTATGGTCATTTTTATTCGGATTACCCGGAATAATTCACGCTTTTATTGTGCTAAGCCGCTGATGTCTTTCTATCTGCGAAAACAAAAAAACTCGCAATATGCGAGTTTTTTTTGTTTCGCTACTCTGATAAGCGAAGAATGTTTCAGCACATTTTACCTTTTGCAGATTTTATCTATCTTTGAGAAGCAATTTGAACATCAATGAATGCACAACAACACATTGCGCTATCGCGCGGCTTTGCAAACCGCCTAAAAACCGGGTTAAAGTTACAAACTTCAACCATGTGAAATTCTTGACCATTTTCCGGATTTGAAACTAAAAATAAACAACAAATGACTACTTTTTGACTATTGTTTGACAACTGTATGACAAAACCTTCGCTTGGAAAAATAACTATAACCTACATAATTTCAAAAATTTATACGTTTTCGTACAAACATATACTACTATATGTTTTCTTGCGGTCATAGTTCAAAACAGATATTTTTATTGTTTGATGATTGCAGTTGTGTAAATTTGTTTTTCTGTAACTATTTTAAGAATGTATATTCCGTTTACCAAATTTGATAGATTGGTTTGCATACCCTCATCCGTTTTGACGAATTTTACCTGCGGAATTTTTTTACCGTAAATATCGTAAAACTCTGTTGATATCACTTTTGCCTCAATCGGATAGTTTACCGAAAGAAAATTTTTTGTCGGATTAGGACTTCCAAGTGATTCGTTTTCAGATACATAGTTTATGCTGACCGGATGCTGAAATTCGCTTGCGCCAATGTCGGTGCGCACGCCGGAGATTCGAGCCAGACCGTAGAAATCGGTTTCGGGAAGCGCGTATGCTTGCATGTCGTGCAAACCGAGATCAACTCCGGGAGAGTTTTCCGCTAAGCGATAATCCGCTTCAAATATGGGATTTTGGGCGATATTGTCAGTAAAAATGCCGTTGAATCCGCCGGGGAGATGTATATTATCGTAACCGCCCTCAATATTGTTGTTCAAAACGGAAATTTGAGAAGTTTCATCCGTGATAAACATTTGAGTGCCGTAACTTCCCGATTGGGTAGTGTTTCCCGTAAAAATATTATTAACCAAATCAATATCATTTTTCATGGAAATTTCATCGGCTTCCATCAGTATTAACGCACCGCCGTTGTATGAATAATTTCCTGCAAATGTGTTGTTTACGATGTTCGATTGCGAATTGTAAACACAAATTGCACCACCTTTCGGATATCCGCCCGAACCGCTTGTTGCCACATTGTTTTCAAAAATATTACCAACCAAATACGGACTTGAATTTTGAATGAAAATCGCACCGCCTTCGCCGCCCGTATATTCCCAGCCGGAATAGGTTCGTGTTTTACAATTGCCGAATTTAGAGTTTTCAACTATTCCGCCGCCGGTTTCGCAATCAATATATGCCAAAGCAGCACCGTAGGCAGATGTGTTCGATTTTTCGAATGTGCAATTTTTAAATTCGGGCGATGAATTGTAAATGTAAGCAAATCCACCGAATAAATAGTTCGTTGCGGGGAAAATATTTGTCAGTTTTGAATACGAAAAAGTGCACCAATTAAAAACTGAGTTTGCTGCGTTTTCGATATACATATTGCGCCAACCTCCGAAATAGTATGGATGCGAATCGAAATGCGTTGTGTCGGCAGAACTGAAAAGAATGGGATTTTCGGGCGTTCCCGAGGCAGTGATTTGTCCGTAAACATCCAGTCCGAAGTTGCCGCAAAACAAAATGTGTGTCCCGGCTTCTATCGTTAGAGTTTGGTCTTGCTCCACAATCAGGTTGTCTTGTGCGTAATACACACCCGGAGTGAGCGTTCCCGAAACAGCACCCGTGAGAACATTTGCCGTGAACGGTTCGGAACTTTCAAAACAACCGATGTCAATTGGGACTTCGTTCACGCGCGGATTGCCAAGGATGTCCGTTGCGGGCAAGGTAAGAGACGAAATATCGGACGCGCCGTTGTTTATCAAAGCCGAAAAATTTTCAATTCCCGTTATATTTCCGTTATCGTAAACGAATGAGGGAAAAAATTCATGACAATTTTCCATTGTTCCCGTATATAACCATCCGTTGATATAATCGCCGTCCACGCCGTCTGCTTTGTAAGAAACAACGCTGTTATAAAAATCGGGCATTGAACTCATATCGCCGCAATATATATCGCCGAAAAAATTATCTCCGGAATTATACATGATTACCGAGTTGTAGAAATCCGGATTCGAGGCATCTATTATGTAAATTCCGTCGCCGTAAGCCGTTGAATTATTGTAAATTATGATGTTGTTGGCAAAAACGGCATTTGAGTTGCGAACAGTAAGTCCGCCGCCGCTACTTGCCGTATTGTTACGAATCATATTTCCGCTTAAAGCCACTGCCGAAGATTCGAAATAAATTCCTCCGCCTTGGTACGCGGAACTGTTGCCGAAAATGTCGTTATTGAAAAAACTCCCGGTTCCGCCTTGAATTTCAACTCCGCCGCCCGAG
This sequence comes from Acetofilamentum sp., assembly GCA_020720705.1. Classification (GTDB taxonomy): domain Bacteria; phylum Bacteroidota; class Bacteroidia; order Bacteroidales; family JAADGE01; genus DYOJ01. The sequence continues at coordinate 10,085 of DYOJ01000016.1, read as the reverse complement.
CCGAATTCTTTGGATTGCAGCGGACGAATTTTTGGTTTCGGATGCGTAAATACAAGTTCACTGCCGTCAAAACCGGTTTCATTTTTTTCAAAACCGGTTTGAGTAACTTCGTAACCGGAAGCTGTTCTTTTTGACGAATGTGTTGTTTGGTTAAGAGAAACGATGTTGTTTTCAAAAACAATACCGTCGGGCATATACAGATAAACACCTCCGCCGGAGCTTACCGTTGTGTTTTCGGAAATGGTGTTGTTGTGAAAATTCGCGCCGCAAGTGTAGGCGTAAATTCCGCCGCCGTAGCCGTATGTCTCGCCGTCGAGATTTGAATTTTCGATGATTTGGTTTTCGGAAATCACTGTTCCGCCGGTGTTCAAATTCAGGGCTATACCTCCGCCATAACTTGCTTTGTTGTCGTTAATCAAGTTGTTGTGGATATTTGCAGCCGAATTGCGCACGTCAATTGCCCCGCCGTAGAGAGCGGAATTATTGGTAAATGTATTTCCGTAAACTTCGATGTCGGCAAAATTGATAAACAAGGCTCCGCCGTTGTTATCTGCCCGATTGTTTTCAAAAATACAGTTGGAAATTGTCAGATTATCCCAATAACGAACAAAAATCGCACCGCCGTTGTAATCCGGAGCTGTTGCGGATTGTGCATAAGAATTTCTGAAATCACAATAATTGATTATCGAATTGCTGTTAGAAACATCAAGCGTGTTAAATTCCATTCCTGCCCAATGATAGGTCAATGCCTCAAATCGGTCGAATGTTATGTGATTATTTTCCGTTCCGTTTGCCGTGATACAGCCCTGAACGATAAATTTGTAGTTTCCGGTGAAAATAATCTCCACACCAGGCTCAATTTCAACACATTGATTGGTCGGAATCGTAATATTTCCGTTCACATAATACGGCGAATTTGCAAGCGATGCCAAACCGAAAAACTCCATATCACCCGTTGTTGCAGTTCCTTGATTCACAATAAAATACCGCTCTTCGGCATATATTTCGCTCACGATTCCGTCCTTTTCCGAGATGGCTTTCAGCGTGCAGTCGGAAGTAATATGAACCGGAACTGTGTAAAGCGTTGAGGATGTTGTGGGTGTGGAGCCATCGAGCGTGTAATAGATGTTAGCTTCGGCAGGTTGCGGTGTAATCGGAACATCAATCGCATCAATATAAACTCCTGTCCGGATTCCTATAATCGGCTCAAAAACAGAAGGTTTGTAAATGATGTAGGATTTTTCGCTTTCCAAACTGAATCCGTTTGCAAAAGTTCCGTCGTAAGCCATCTGCGTTCCGTCTGTTCCGTCGGCATTTTGGATACCTACGGTACACCAATTCGTATAGTTGTTCGCGTTAGAGTCGTCGTATAAGGTTCTGTAATTGAATCGGATAGATTTTTCGGAGAAGTCCAAAACGATTTGAGCCGTGATGAAGTCGCCATATTGCACAATAGCCAGTGTATCCCACTGAATAATCATTTTGTCGGCATCGGCTTGGTAGTAAATATCGTTCCAATCGTGATAATTGCTGAGGTCGTTCCAATACAATCCTACCAAATTTTTGATTGATGAAATATTTGGCAACGAAGTGTTTAGATAGGCTTGTGAAATTGTAGAACTGACATCGAAGGTAATAAAACCGTCAATTCCAACGCGCATTTGATTGAATTCGGTGCCGTAGAATTCGAAATTTTGTCCCAAATTAATGGGGGAACTGACTAAATCTTGCCCTCCGGAAAGTTCGGTAATTTTAGTTCCGGTTGTTTTAATATCAATAAATTCGTAAGGAACTTCATAAAATTCGTAGCCGAAATTGTCTTTTGTTTGGGCAAAAAGGGAGAAAAATGCAGATGTTAATGCAAGAAATACGTAAACCTTTTTCATTTTTTCATTTTTTTTGAATTTGACTTTTGGGATTGTTTGATTTGTCGTATATTAGTATTCTGATAGATATTGGAACGCGGATAACGCTGATTTTCAAACGCTGATGTAACGGATTCTCCGGCGAAAATATGCGTTATTAAGTAACTGTTTCATCTCCGTTCTAATACTACGTTTTAGAACCTTTCAAATTTTGGACTATTGCTTTACAAATTTGAAAATTTGCTCATCGTGTTCGAAAGTTGCTTTGATATAATATATTCCGGGTTTGAATCCGGAAACGTCAAAGCTCGTTTGAGTTTTTTCGGTAAAACATGTTTGTTGTGAGAGAGTTCTCCCTGAAATGTCTGTAATTTCGATTTTTCTCAAATCAATTCCGGGAAGATTTAATGAAATAATATCTTTTGTCGGATTCGGGAAAACGACCGGAAAAGTGTTTTCGTTTGCAATGTGTTCAATATTAACACCTTGGTCTGAATACAAATGCACTTTCAAAGTCCAATCGCCGCCGTAACTTTGATACGGGTCGGCACCCATTTTGTGCCATTGTCCGGTGTTGGTGTTTAAAAACCAACTGATTCCTTGCGTGCTTGCGGCATCTCGCCCCCAGTATGAGCCGGCTTGCATTTCTATGACAAAGCCCACGTCGCCTGTTAGTGTAACATCCGATTCGGCTTCAATTTCCGTCCAATAGTTCACATCGAAAACCATGTTCTCGGTGTATGTTTGCGGGGCAATGAGCACATTGTCCGTCCAAACGACGTTGTTTAAATCGCTTGCATCCACTTCTACCACGCTCCACGACCAATTAGTGTGGCAATATTGCGGAACCATATAGGCAATTTTGTTTATTTTACCCTGAAAATCATCGAGTTGCATTACAATTCCGAGTTTCATGCCCTCTGCCGAATTTCCGAAATTATTTCCCGTGTGTTCGGCTTCCGTAGCACCGAACCAACCGCCGGCGAACCATACAATTCGGTATGTATCGGTATTGCTTTCGTTGTTGGAATTGTCGCTTGCCGTGATATAATAGTCGGCGTAATCTCCCGTTTCACCATCGGGCAAAGTGCCGGAAAAAATTGCACTGACGGAACTTAATTCCAACACCTGATAGGCTTGTCCGTTTAACGAATAATGAAGCTCTACGGTCTGAATTCCGGAAAGATTGTCAGTTATTTCGCACGAAACCGACGGAATGTTACCGTGTGTTGCAACTTCGGGAGCGGACAGCACAATGATGTAGGGAGCTTCTGTATCGTTGAGCCATTGCAGGATGTAACTTTCGGAGTTAAATTCGTTTCCGAAAATATCCTTAATGTGAAATTGTATGCTTCCGGTTGTTGCGGTGCTTTGGGCGGGAATTTCGGCGGAATAACCGAAATTGCTTTTGGAAGGCGAAAAACTCAATGTCTGCGTTGCGCCACCGTTAATTGAATAAAAGGCTTCAACGGTTTCGAGTTGCGACTCATCGGAAATATCTAAATTGATTTCCATGGCTTCATCAACCAAAGCGGTCAGTTCGGAAACCGAGTTGAGGACGGGGGCTTGGGTGTCTTCGCTGAATTGGATTGAGCAATCGGCAAACGTAACGGGAGCTTTCCAAATACCTGCCGGTGCATACATTCCGCTCGCACCGAGCGATGTTCCGGATGAATTGTAAGCCAAACTTTGTATCATGAAACCGAAATTGTTGTCATTCAGGTCGATATACCATTGATTCAAATCAATTTCAAGTTCGTATATCAATGCTTCGTTTTGCACATTAGCGGCAAAGACTATTCCTTCCGGGGCATTCACCGAATTTCCGAAAGTCGTATTGGGATAATCGCCTGTTATTTGGGTAAAATCAATAAAATAATCTTCGTTGAAATAGACCAACGCCAATCTTCCGTCGTTACCGCCGTTTGCGCCTTCTGACCAAAGATTGTCGTTGTTGAAATCGAAAAGAATAATAAGCTGGTCGTTGTTATCTAATGTCAGGTTGTTAAAATCTTGAACGGCGATATACAGCTTTTCGTTTGCATATTTAATTTTGGCATAAGTGCTTTGTGTCCAATTTGTTGTACCGAAAATTTGTGTATGGTCGGTAATATCGGCAGAAAGAGCATCGTCCCATTCTCCGATTTCTAAAATCCCGTCAATAATAGGTTCGGAAATATTCCAACCCGGAATTGTGAGACTAAAACCTGTGTTGTTACAAGTCGCTGAACTTTCATTAGTAAAAGCTACATCGCTCTGATTTTTAATGATGTATGTATATTCCACTCCCGTTTCCACATTGTTATCGATAAAAGTTGCATACGACCAAGAGCCGGGAGCTTGTGTCGCAATAAGCAGAAAATCAGATAATTCCGTTTTCCTGAATATTTTGTATTGCGTTGTTGTGCCGTTATTTTTTTCCCAGTGTAAAGGAATGTGATTTTTGAAGCCCGGAGCGGCAAAAAGTTCTCCCGGTGAGAGTTTCGGGTTTTGAGAAAATCCGATTTGAACATAAAATATTACCGCAACTGCCAAAAGAAATGAAACGATTACACTATTTATTGTTTTCATCTGTTTAAAATTTTTATTTGGTTGATATTGTGATGTTTAGCGTGGACGCTAAACACAAGCTAATTGCGAAAAGCGTCCACGCTTTTCGAGTTAAGATAATTTCTAATCATTCCCTTGTGTGTCAAAAACTTTGTCATGGATGTTTCATATAAAAATACATTGAAAAGAAAAGTTTAGCGGATTACGGTGATGTGATAATTAATTGAAGCACCGTCAATTGCACCGGCTGTTCCGTTCATGAATCGGATTCTGACCGTTCCGTTTGCCGGCACATAAGCACTGCAAATGATAAGTCCGTTATGTGAATTGTTAGTCGGAGAAACATATACCGTTGAGCCGGTTGTGGCATTTGTAAACGTAACATCAACATCTTGTTGTGCATAACCGGCCATATTTGGAGGATCTACAGAAATATCTCTTTTCATAATTTCGTTCAAGGCGGTTCCGTTCGTTCCTACTACAACTTGTCCGTCCAAATATGCGGCATAGTTAGTTGCTGCGCCTGAGGCAGTTGCGTATATACCGTAATTTTTTGAGCCGGTTGTTCCCGCGCCGTTTGAAACAGCATACAAACCGTAAGAGTCGGAAGTTTTACCCGTTGCCGAGCCATCATAAGCATTTACAAAATATCCTGCAACAGATTTTTCTAAATTATTCGGATTTGAATCTGTTACTCGACCGAGAACCCCGACTGTTGCACTGATTCCGGTAATGTCAGACGCGTTTCCGCTGTATCCCAAATACCCTTCAACGTAGGTGTTTCCGCTTACAGTAAGTTTTCCGGTTACCCCTGTCATCAAATCATTATCAAACCAATTGGTTACGATTGCCTCACCGACAACGCCATAGATATCCTCCGAATTAGTAGCTTTTGAATATAAACCGTAGGTTTGGGTGCCGTCATTTGCAGCAAATGTTTGCGAATTTGCTGCAGAATAGATACCGTATTTTGTTCCGGTGTTCGATGTATTTGTATTTTCGTTGTGGAAATATCCTCCGTAAGTAAGCGGATTTGTTGCAAGCCCGTTGATATTTTTTGCATGACCGAGCACACCGATAAAACCGATGTATCCCTTAGATGTTGCTCCCGAAGCTTCGTAGTAACCCAAAACACCTTCGGCATTTAAGGAGGTTGAATTAAAATTTTGTAATTCGCCTACAACGCCGTATCTCTGCCCCGAACCAGCCATTTCGTTTACGGCATTTACTGATATTACTTTTCCCGAATTTGATTCAGCCAATGCGTTGATGCCAATTGTTGAAGTTGTAGCGCCGCTTGGATTTGATGCTGTTACATTTACAGCCGTTCGTGTTACGGCATTTTCATTGTTTGATGTTGTAATGTTCAATCCGTTATTTCCCGTAGCTGTTTGAATATTTGCTTGATACGAACCGACAGAATTGGTATTTATCCCAAGTTTGTCGCTTGCATAAAGACTGACTTCGTTTGAATTAAAAGCACCGAACCCTCCAAAACTTACGGATGATGTTGCAATATTGGCACCTGTTTGATTGGTAGGGTCAACAATTAAAGTTGTTCCGTTATTGGAAGTTAAAAAACCGACAGAACCGATGTGTGTGGTGGTGTTATCTCCTCTATAAAATATTTTGGAACGAGCATCAGACATTTCAATATTTCCAAAAACTTCTAATTTTTGTGTTGGTGCTGTTACTCCAATTCCAATATTACCGGTACTTACGGTATAAAAAGTCCCGTCCAAATTAGTTCCGTAAATTAAATTTCCGATATTTAATTGGTTACTGTTTGCTATAACAGGGGCGTAGGTAAGATTACCGATTAAAATATTATTTGAACCGGTAATATTTCCGCCTGCTTGATTTCCAATTCCGATATTATTACTAAAATCTGCATTTCCTCCCAAAGCTATATAACCGATTCCGATGTTATGGCTGCCTGTTTCGTTCTTTAACACAGCATATTCACCAATTCCGATGTTATTGCTGCCGGTCGTATTATTTTGAAGTGCATATTGCCCTAATGCAGAATTTTTATCTCCAGAAGAATTATAATATAGTGCATGATAACCAATGGCAGAGTTATAACTCCCTGTGGTTACAGATTTTAACGATTCGTATCCGGCTGCCATATTATAACTTCCCGTTCCGTTTGAACCATAAAGACAACTGAAACCGATAGCAGTGTTCCCTATTCCGTTAAAATTACCCATAGAGGACATACCCATTGCGGTATTGTAATGTCCGGTAGTATTTGCATAAAGCGAATAATAACCATTGGAAGTGTTATAACCTCCTGTTTGATTTGCATACATACTTCTTATACCGGTAGCTGTATTTTGGACTCCTGTGGTATTTTCGTGTAAAGATTCGGAGCCTATTGCCATATTGTAATATCCGGTTGTATTTTTAAAAAGAGAGGCTGCTCCTATCGATACATTTTGATAACCAGAAGTATTTGCAACTAATGCTTCATAACCTATTGCAACATTGTAAGCTCCGGTATTAGACCCTGAAAGAGAATTATATCCAATTGCAGTATTAAAACTTGCAGTGTTATTATACATTGAACGGTATCCTATTGCGGTATTCCATTTGTCTATTGTGTTATTCCAAAGCGATTGATAACCTACAGCTGTATTAAATTCGCCGTCCGTATTTTTACTTCCGGATTGATAACCAATAAATACATTATTATTTGCAGATAAATCGTCAGCCGCGCCGGCACCTTCGCCTATAAAAACAGACGAGCCGGTATTTAAAATTTCCAATTGTCCCTTGGTCGTAAACCGTGCTTTTACTATATCATTAGTTCTAATATCAATACCATTATTATCAGTTGTTCCAAGAAAATTTGTACCAACTGTTGTTCCGGCATTTCCGGTTGTGCTCCAACCGGTGAGCGCACCTGCGCCGAGGCTTGTCCAAGCCGAGCCGTTCCAATAGTAAAATCCGGGGGTAACGTCGCCTGCAGTTGCGGTATTGTAAACTAATAAACTTGTTACAGGTGAAGGGATTGTTGTAATATCGGAAGTTCCGGTTAATGCAACACGAGGTATCAAAAATCCTTTGTTTGTGGATTTTACATCCAACATTGCACTTGCATCGGGCGTGCTGCCATCGGAATTTATACCTACATTCTGAGATTTTAAAAACGAAGTTGAAATAACAAAAATTAAAACTATCAGATATTTACTTTTCATTTTTTAAAAATTAATGGTTTATACATAAATCAAAGACTAAATTTAGTCTGAAACTGTAGAAACTAAAAATGAACTTTGTAAAACTGAATAATTTTTTACTTCTTAATTTTAATATCTATGTAAATTGTTTGTAATCAATACATTGAAAATTGTAAGGTATTATAAATTTATACAAAACAAAGATTATTTTGTGAGAGAAGCAATATAGAACGAAGGTGTAACACCGACAAATTTCTTGAAAGAACTGTTAAATGTTGCCCGATTTGCAAATCCTACACTTTTTGCAATTCCTTCAATGGTCAGGTTTTCGTGTTTATTTTGGTTTAATAATTTGCACACTTCTTTAACTCGGTATTGATTTATAAAACTGTTGAAATTGCAATTGTATTTTTGATTGATTATTTTGGAAAGTATAGCTCTGTTCGTGTTTAAAAGTTTTGCCAAATCGTCTAAATTCAAATTTTCGTTTGTGTAGATTTTTTCTTCTTCTAATATTTTTTCAAGATTCTCTGAAATCAATAGCTCTTTTTCAGTTAATTCTTTTTCCGTCAGTGCTTTCTTTTCAAATTTTTGTTCGGAATTTATTTTTAATTCTTCAATATTTTTTTCGACCAATTTTGTGTAGGCTTGTTTAATATTTCTGTTGAAAATGAATAAGATAACACCCAGAATTGCAATAATTACGAACGCAAACGACAGAACATAAATAATTATTTTTTTGCGGTAAATCTCGCTGTCTTTAATTTTTTCGTTAGCAGATAAAATCGCAATTTGATTTTCATGTTTTTCTGTTTCATACACCATGCGCATATTTTCGGTCGTTTGCAGCAGTTCGGAATTGAGCAGACTGTCCGAAAGTGTCTGATATTTAGTTAAATAGTTATAAGCATCTGATGTGAGTCCGAGCTTTGCCGAGTATTCGGCGAGATTTCTTAGGGCTTCGGCTTCTTCATTTTTCGATTCTGATGTAACAGCTTCGTTGAAAGCAAGTTTTGCATATTCTATTGCCTTTTTGAAATTCCCCGTTTTACTGAAATACGTACCGTAAACCAAGTATGAAATAGACAATCCTGTTTTATTTCCAAGTTTTTGATACAATCTTAATGCTTCATTCAAATGTGGCACAGCGAAGTCAAGTTGCTTTTTTTCAATGAATAATAAACCTAAATTTGACTCAATTCGAGCATGTTCCGTTGTGTTTTCTAATGCAATTGCATGCTCAAGTGCTTTGTCAAAATAAATTTGTGCCGAATCGTACTGCTTTGTGCGTAAAAAAATCGCACCGATGTTGTTTTTAATTGACGAAATTTGATAAAAATCTTTGACTTGTATCAGTATTTTTTCTGTTTTTTTAAAATAGATGTATGCGTTTTCATAGTCCTTTTGGTTGAAATAAATTGCCGCTATGTTATTGTATGTGTATCCGATGCCTTTCTCATAGTTTTGATTTTCATGTATTTTGAGCGCGAGAAAATAAAGTTCGAGTGCTGTTTTATTATTCCCGATGTAAGTGAAAGCCGATGCTTTGGTGTTGTACGCTATTGCTTTGTCGGACTCTGTTGAAACGGGATTGTCTATGACTTTATCGGCATACGAAACCGCAGCTCCGTAATCAGACATAAGCACACAGAGCCAGCCAAGTCGGTTATAGATTTCTTTTTTTTTATTCAGATTGTTATCTTGACATATTTCAAGTGCTTGTAAATAAAACGCTTTGGATTCGTTGTAGTTTCCCGAAAACTGATTACTTTCTGCTAAATAATAGTATGAATTTATTTTTCCGTTTGTAAAATTCAAGTTTCCGGAAATTTCAAGAGCTTTTTTTGCTAAAATGACGACCGAGTCATTATTTTTTTTTAAAATTAACTTGCAGGAATCCAGCAAATTATTTACATAAATCGTATCAGTTATTCTTTTTTGAGAATAAACATGACTTGTAATGACAAGCAAAAAAACGATATACAAATATTTATAATTCAAAGCTGTATTTTTTATTTTGATTTTCTAAACAATTGTCCGTTAATCACTAATGTAAAACATTGAGTTATTGTTAATTAGATTGGGCTACTTCGCATTTACGAATGATTATTGTAACTATTTGGAATTAAGTAATTTGAGTCTTATGTCTAAGGTCTAAATACTTAAATCTTACGAAGTATTACATTCACAAAGTTACAAATTAAAAATAAAATTTCGTTTTTTTTATACTATTATCGGGGAAAATTTGAGATTGTGATTTGCTAATTAGCTGATAATCTTTTCCTTAAGTCAATTAATACCCTCAACTTTAAACAATATAGACGATATCAGCATGACAAAAGTAGTAAAAAGGATTATTCAAAAATATAAATTCGGTTAAACTACTCAAATATTTGATGCTTTAACTGAAATTTGAAGATTTATCAAAAGTAAAAAAAAACGCCAAAAGTCTGAAAATCAAACTTTTGGCGTTTTTTTGTTGTGATTCGTC
>DYOJ01000456.1 GCA_020720705.1 Acetofilamentum sp. | reverse complement strand
AACTATTCTAAGCACAAACTTTGCCGAAATCTTTAACTTCGTAAAGTCGAAATAGATTAAATTTCTTATACTTTTATCTTAAGAATCTTGAATTAAAATCTTGTTTTTGATTAAAAAATCGTCAAATTGAGTTGAAAAATCATAAACAAATTGTGCCCCAAGATAGTGTTGTTCTCGTTTTGAAATAGTTTCGGAAAGATATTTTTTGAGTTCTTCGTCTGATTTTCCGGCTAACAAAGGACGGTCTTGCTTTGAATTTCTCAAACGATTAAAGAGTTCTTCAAAATCAGGTTTTAGGTAAATGGTGGTTCCTAAATCATTTAAAATCTGCATATTGTTGAAAAAACAGGGCATGCCGCCTCCCGTAGCAAGTACAAAATCGTTTGAACTTGCAAGTTTTGTTAAAACGATGTGTTCAATATTTCTGAAACCGGATTCGCCGACGATGTTAAAAATTTTCGGAATCCGCATTTTGCAATGCTCAACAATTAATTTATCAGTATCTAAAAAACTGATATTCAGTAACTTTGACAGATATTTACCTAAAGTTGTTTTGCCGCTGCCGGGCATCCCGATTAATATTATCTGCACATTTTCCGGTGTTAAATAAATCGAATTTCGAAAACACTATCAGGTCCGGCTTCTTCATTTAAGCGTATGATAATGTGTTGTTTAAGCATCATCAGTTCTGCTTTCAGAACCGGATTTGATATTTTAAGAAAAAGTGTTTTGCCCTTCATGAAAATCGTTTGCGTTTGCATGACAACGGATTGCCCCATAGTGGTTTCCCAAGCGTTTTTAACACGAATTTCCAACAATTTCGGTTCAGCTCCGATAGTCTTAATGTATCGTTGGATGACAGCTTCGATGGGTTCGGTGTTTTGTCGTCTCATATTGAGTGATTTGTTCGGTTTACGGTATTATTTTCTACAAAAAACAGGTTATACTCGGATGTTCCGTTTGATAAAATATCTCCGATTCGGTTTGCGTTCGTATCGGTAATAAATATCTGACCAAAGGTGTCGCCGGAGGTTAAAGTAATAATTTTAGCAACTCGTTCGGCGTCAAATTTATCAAAAATATCGTCCAAAAGTAAAATCGGTTTGATGTGATTTTTGGATTTAAGGAATTCAAATTGCGCAAATTTTAGCGCAATCAGATAGGTTTTTTGTTGCCCTTGCGAGCCTATTTTACGCACAGGTTGCCCATCCAAAAGAAACAAAAAATCGTCTCGATGTATTCCGACAGTTGTATATTGTAAAATACGGTCTTTTTCAATTGATTTTCTCAATAATTCCTCATAATCAGCGTGTTCTGTTTGCGATTTATAGTCAAGTCCAACCTGCTCGCGTCCGCCCGAAATGTGCCGGTAAAACTGTTGAAATACGGGTATCAAATCGGACGTAAATTGAGTTCTGCGTTTGAAAATTTCTGTTCCGGACTGTGCTAATTGCATATTAAAAATTTCGAGCATATCGGCAGAAAAATTTCCGGTTTTGGCAAAAGATTTTAACAACGCATTGCGCTGTGCCAAAATTCGATTGTATTTTATCAGAATATCCAAATAGGTTTTATCGAATTGCGAAATAACGCTGTCAGCAAATTTTCGGCGCTCTTCGCTGTGCCCCGTTATCAGCACCGAATCGTCCGGCGAAACAATAACAGCGGGTATCAGTCCGATATGTTCCGAGTATTTTGAGTAGGCTTTGTCGTTGCGTTTGATAATTTTTTTTTGATTTTTTTTGAAACCGCAATAAATTTGTTCCGTCCGTTCGGAGACCAGAAATTCTCCTCGTATCATAAAAAAATCAGAATCTTGATTCAAACATTGAATATCAGAATTTTGAGTAAAACTTTTGGTGGACGAAAGGTAGTAAACCGCATCAAGCAAATTGGTTTTACCGGCTCCGTTTAAACCGGTAAAAGCATTTATCTTAGGCGAAAACTCAAGTTTTGCTTCCGTATAATTCTTAAAATTAAGCAATGATAATTCTGTTATGACCATTTTTGTTTCCCAAAATCCAAAACAAAGGTAAGCTAAAAAAAGAGTGATAAAAAAAAACTAAATGATTTTTTTTAGTTTGACGAAAAACATTACTTTTGCCGTGCTAAAATTTTCGTAAAAAAGAGAATATAAAAGAGAATATCATGTCAAAAAAGCAAAATCAGCAAAAACACGATGAGTTTGACTCAATACAAGAGTCGTTTACAAGAGGTGAACAGTTTATTGAAAAAAACCGTTCCTTATTAACATTCGGAGTTATAGGCATACTTGTCATAGCCGCCGCAGTGTTGGGGTATAAACGCTGGATACAAGCTCCGAAAGAAGAGAATGCTATACGCAGCGCTTATGTTGCCCAACAATATTTTGAGAAGGATTCGTTCAGTTTAGCCCTTAAAGGAGACGGCGAATTTCCCGGATTCCTTGACGTGATTGAAGATTACGGTTCCACCAATATCGGAAACCTTTCAAATTATTATGCCGGTGTTTCTTATTACAAGCTCGGAATGTTTGACGAAGCTATAACCTATATGTCTCAGTTTTCGACCTCCGTACCGCAGATGAAATCAGTCAGTTTAGGCTTGATTGGCGATGCTTACACCGAAAAAGCAGACCCGGCAAAAGCCGCCGAGTATTATCAAAAAGCTGCCGATGTTGCTAACGACGAATTAACAGCTCCCATTTTTCTGATGAAACTCGGAAGAACTTACGAGAAAACAAATCAGTGGAACAAAGCCTTAGTTGCTTATGAGCGAATTGAAACCGATTACGCCAAAACCGAAGAAGGCAGAAATATCACAAAATTTATTACTCGAGCGAAATTAAATATCAAATAATTTCTACAAATTTCACACTAAGAGCGAAATTCG
>DYOJ01000455.1 GCA_020720705.1 Acetofilamentum sp. | reverse complement strand
TAATGATTATGTTTATATTGTGCCTTTCGTTGAAAATGAAACTGAAATATTCTTAAAAACAATCATACCAAGCAGAAAGGAAACTAAAAAGTTTAAATAAGATGAAAACAGAATATAATTTTGACAGCGAGGAATTGGAAATTCTTAATGCTTTTAATAATAACAAGTTAATAAGGTCATCTACAGAAAAAGAAGACATCGAAAATGCAAAACAAGCAGCCTTAAACACGATAAATAAATATGAGGAGGTGCTGATTGAGCTACCTGTGAAAGATTTACAGCTATTAAAAAAGAAAGCATTGCAAACAGGAATTTCGTATCAAAACCTAATCTCAGCCTTAATTCATAAATATATTGATAAAATAAATATCAAGATAATAATGGAATGAAAACAGATAACTTATGCTTGAAAGTCAGCGGTTTAACACATTGTTTCGCTTCGCCGCTCTCACAAGCCGTAAACTCTTAGTATTCAAGCATTTCACGATATTTTTTATGAAAATTCGATATTTGACCATCTTGCTCATCCTTGCTTCGTTCGCAAGTCCTATTTTCGGGCAATCGGTGTCCGACAGTTTACGTATGTTGTCGGAACAATCAAAAACCGATTCTCTGAAAACCGGACTGCTTACAGAACTAAGCCAATCCATGCGTCGCAAAAATTTGGATTCGGCTTTCAACTATGCCAAACAAGCGTCAGACCTCGCCTCTACCCTGCCCTCATCCAAAACAAAAGTTGAAGCCGTCTTGAATCTTGGCAAATTTTGCCTCTACAAAGGCAAATATGATACTGCTGTTATCGTGTACAAAACAGCAAGAAAATATGCCGAAGAATACAATGACAATTATTTGACAGCCTTAGCTTTACACAGTATCGGAAATGCAAATATTTATTTACAAAAAAATGACAGCGCGCTCAGTTATTATCTGCCGGCGTTGTCAATTCGTGAAAAAATTCGCGATACTGCCGGAATCGCAGCCACAACAAATAATATCGGACTGATATATTGGAACTTAAAAAACTATGAAAAGGCACTGTTCTACTATCAACGCTCACTTGATACAGAACTGATATTAAACAACGAACAAGGTATTGCTGAATCCTACAACAACGTAGGCTTAGTGTATTGGAACAGAAAAGATTACCCAAAAGCATTAGATTATTTCCAAAAATCACTCGACATAAAACTTCGAATTGATGACCAAAACGGGGCAGGAACAGCCTACAACAATATCGGATTGATTTACAGAGGTATGAAAGATTACAAAAAAGCAATTTCGTATCTGCGAAAAAGCGAAACTATATTCGTAAATCTGGAAAGCAATATTGATATTGCAAACACATACAACAACTTAGCATCTTGCTACATCAAGTTAAACAAAACTGACAGTGCAGAATATTACGCCGCCAAAGCCTTACCTATCGCAAAAGAACTCGGCTCATTGACTCACCAAAAAGATAGTTATCAATATCTTGCAGAAATTAATTTCACTCAAAAAAACTACAAAGATGCATACAATTACTTATACAATCACACAAGTTTGAAAGATTCACTTTTGAACGAACAAAGTTCAAAACAAATTGCCGAAGCCGAAACAAAATATGAAACAGCTAAAAAAGAGCGCGAAATCGAAGTTCAGAATCTGAAACTTAAAGAAAATGAAACAGAACTTGCTTTTCAAAAAACCGTCAATATTCTTACCTTTATTATCATCGGCATTATTGTAGTTTTTCTATTGTTTGTTTTAAAATTATTGAAAGACAAACGTAAGGCTAACAACGAATTATCCTATAAAAATGCGGAAATTTCGCAACAAAAAGAAGAAATTACCGCACAAGCTAATAATCTGCAGGAGGCTTACGACAAAATCAGTCAGACAAACATAGAACTCACTATTCAAAAAGGACAAATTTCCGAGCAAAATGTTATCATCTCTTTTGCAAACGAACAAATAAAAGCCGGTATCAGATACGCTTATACGATACAAAAATCAATGTTACCTTTCCCCGAACGGATTTCGCAACTATTTGAACACTATATTGTTTACAACCCCAAAGACATTGTTTCGGGTGATTTTTATTGGATGAGTGAAATATTTGCGGAACAAAACAAAAAAACAAGCGTTTTTGTAGTTGCAGATTGTACCGGACACGGTGTACCGGGTGCCTTTATGAGTTTAACAGGAATGCACTTATTAGACAAAATTGTTCACGTAAACGCCCTAAGAACTCCCGCCGACATTCTAAATAAGTTAAATGAATATATCGGAATTGTTCTCAACCAAACCGAAAGCAATAACCGAGACGGCATGGACTTATCTGTTATCGCATACACTCAGGATGTATTGACCAACGAAGTCGAAATCATGTTTGAAGGCGCGAAACGGAATTTAATGTATTATTCAGGCGCTGATAATGAGATTAGAACAATTAAAGGAAGCCGAAAATCCATAGGCGGCTTTGCTACTCGCAATACTCCCGAATTCGAGAACAAGCACATTAAACTTAATACCGAAGACATTATTTACCTATATTCAGACGGAATTACAGACCAAAATAATCCTCAGCGACAACGCTTCGGAACTGAAAATTTAAAAAATTATTTACTCGATAATGCGTTAAAACCGTTTGAATATCAGCGCATAGGTCTGCAAAAAACGATTGATGAATGGCGCGCCGGCTCCGAACAAAGGGACGATATTACATTTATTGCCATTCGATTGCGGTCGTTATCTGCATTTCACAAAAATTAGTCATCCAAGTCAGCATTACATCGAATTTCCACAGGATTTCTTAAGGATTTCTTAAAACATTCTATTCGAAATATCTGTATCCACTCAAAAAAATATGGATAAATATAAAGATTAACTAAAAATTATCATCT
>DYOJ01000015.1 GCA_020720705.1 Acetofilamentum sp. | reverse complement strand
CGCAAGTCAATAGAAGACAGAAAGACTGTTCATAAAACTTCAATAATACAACACGAAAACAACAGCACCGTTAAACCATATAGCGACAGCGAAAAAGATTTTGGAAATTTGCCTTACAAAGATTTTTTAGAACAAATAAAAGAAATTCTAAAAATTAATTACGAAGTAACTAAAAAAGGCGGATATTCGGCTTGGGTAGTAAAAGATTACAGAGATACCAAAAATAAAATTCCTTATGTTCCATTTCACAGCGATTTAGCACGAGCAGGCGAAGAAGTTGGTTGGAAATACCACGATTTAATTATTTGGGACCAGACAGGACAACGAAGATTAGTTTTATTAGGTTATCCCTCTGTATTTTATACAAATCAAAATTGTTCTTTTATTGTTGTATTTCGTAAAGTTGAATAATATGTTAAAAGAAATAAATTTTGATTTCAATGGTGCAGATACACAATATTTAACTCATTCTATGCATCCATATCCTGCAAAATTTCCACCGCAATTGCCTAAAACAATTTTGGAAAAATTTGCAAAAAAAGGCGACATAGTTTTAGACCCTTTTTGCGGTTCTGGAACTACATTAGTGGAAGCACGTTTGCAAAAGATTAATGCTGTTGGCATAGATGTAAACGGTTTATCTTGTTTATTATCAGAAGTAAAAGCAACACCATTAACCGAAAACCAAATAAGCAAAATAAATCAATTTTTAAATTCAATTCAAAATACTTCTTTTAATTGGAAATTAGGAAAAAGAGAACAAATACAAGTTAAAGAAATTGAGAGCTTGGCTCATTGGTTTCAACATAATGTTTCGGAAGAAATAACATTTATTTTAAACGAAATCAGCAAATTAACAGATGAAAAAGTTAAAAATTTTCTTAAAATTGTTTTATCGTCAATTATTGTAAGAGTTTCAAACCAAGACAGCGACACAAGATATGCAGCAAAAAATAAAAACATAAAGGATTGCTATACACTTGATACATTTGCAGAACGACTAAAAGAATACAAAAACAGAATAATAGAATTTTCACAACTTGTAAACGGTTGCACTACTTTAAATATTTATAATGCCGACAGTCGTAATTTAGATTTTATTGAACCTGAAAGCGTAGATTTAATAATAACCTCACCACCTTACGCAAATACTTATGATTATTATTTGTATCATAAATTTCGCAAACGCTGGTTAGATTTAGATGTAAATTTTGCACAATATAATGAAATTGGCTCACGTAGAGAATTTTCGAGTTTAAAGAAAAATCCTCAAAAATGGACAGAAGATTTAATTTTGTGTTTTAAAGAAATGCACAAAGTTTTAAAACCAAACAGTTTAGCATTTATTGTAATTGGCGATAGCGTTATTGCAAAAAAAATAATAAAAATAGATGAAATAATTAAAGATTTTTCAAACGAAATAAATTTTAAAGTGTGCGAAATCATTTCTTCGGATTTAGCAAGTCATTCACGAATTTTTAATCCTGTTTTCGCACAAAAAGGAAAAAAAGAACATTTAATTGTATTACAAAAACAATGAAAGAAATTAGAATATACTATGAATGTTTAGAGCAAGCAAATGATTATATATTACCAATCATTCAACATGTTGCAAAAGGCAAAGTAAATTTTACACTTGTAAAACGTCCAAAAAATCCAAAGCAACTAAAAGGTGTAATGTCAGCAATTCAATCGCTTACAACACCTGATATTTTATTGACAGGAATTGACAAAAAAATAGAATATCCGCTTGCATTACTCGAATTTACGGAAGCAGTAACAACCGAAGACCACGAATTGCAAAGAACTTACGGTGCAGTTGCCTCGTATTTAGCCGATATGTTTTATGTTAAAATTTCGGGACATAAACAGTCCGAAAAAGTTTTTGGCGGTGCTGAATATAATCCATATTCAACGCCAAAAATTCTAATTGAAAACCTTAATTATGAAGGTTTTATAATTGCAGAATGGAAAACGGAAGGTAATGAATATACTTTGGAACGAAGTTTTGAATTACCCGCTTGCCCGCCGGAAATTCCAATATTAACAGACACCTTGCAATCAATTATAAAAGGTTTCGTAGAGAATACAACAAATTGGTATTCAAACTCTTTAAAAGTTCTAAAACAAACAAAATCTTACAAACTCTATAACAAGGAAATTGAAAAATCAGCAACTTCAAAAGATTTATTAAAAACTTGGAAAGAACGAGAAGACCGAAATAATAATCTAAACAAATTACGCTATTTTGTTCGTAAAGATTGGGTTGGAGCAAAAATAAATCGTTTTTCACACGCTATGGACCCCGACAGGGGAATTTTAACGTTTATTTCGTTTGTTTTTAGTAAAACCCATTCAATTTATGGAATTTACGCACTTGTGAGACCACGCAGCACAGACGAATTGAAAGACGAAATGACAAGTTTAAAATCGCTGAAACTAAAATTAAATGCAGCATTAGAAAAAGACGAAGGCGGTATTCCAAAATGGTTTGTTGATGAATTAAAAAATGCTGTAAAAAAAGCAAAATCAATAGACGAAGAAATTAATTTTCAGCCAATTTGGGATAAATATAAAACTCAAATTGCAGAAAATAAAGTTGTAATGACAATTGCATATTTTCTTGACGGTATGTATTTAAACCACAACGGAATAAAACTTATTTGGGATAGATACAAAATGCTTGGAAATGCAAAATCTGATTTTTTGGAATTACTAAAAAAGCGATTTGATTTTACAAAATTTGTAGCACCAACACCAACAGAAATA
The DNA here is from genome assembly GCA_020720705.1 of Acetofilamentum sp. Lineage (GTDB taxonomy): Bacteria > Bacteroidota > Bacteroidia > Bacteroidales > JAADGE01 > DYOJ01. The sequence continues at coordinate 14,711 of DYOJ01000015.1, read as the reverse complement.
ATTGAAAACGAAGTTGATGAAGACGAAGTTACATATACGATTGCTCACAGATTATTAATTCCAAATAAATTTCGCATTGTATCAATAAGTTATCCGGGTTCGCAAGGTGGTGGAGCAATTTTACCCGAACCAGAAAAAGGCAAAGCACAACCTCGTGAATATCCTGATATAATTGCACTTACACCTGAAAGTCATAAAACAACAGATGTAATTTTGAACGAAAGCAAAGGAATGTTTAATCAACGTGAAGTAGAAAAAGATACACAAAAAATACTTCGTTACAAAACCGATAAAAAATTACAAAAAGCACTAAATGAAACACTTGTAGTAGCAAAAGTAATTGATGAACACGATAAAATTCACAGCATAATAATTGGAGTTGCTTTTGGTGTAAAATCAAATACACCAACAACTTGGAAACCCGACGAAGTAGATTTTATATTTCGCATTGTAGACAGAAAAAATTGGGCAATTGGAATTTTCAATCAAAAATTAAGAGATTTAATTCCCAAAATTGAAGGAGAAACAAATTTTCCAATAGTGTATAAAATTGGCAGAGTAACAGATAATCAAAATTTACTAAAATTCTAATGGACAACAGATTTATAAAAAATTTCCTGAGCAATCAGCTATGGGGTAAATTGTAAAGGAATTTTTCATAGTGGAAAAGTAACGTGAATATTTAAAACAATGTGCGGAATAAACGGAATTATTAGTCAAAAACAAGACTCAAATCTTGTCGAAAGTATAAAAAACATGAACAATGCCCTCGCCCGGCGCGGACCGGATGCCGAAGGTATGCACTGTTACAAAAACAGTGTTCTCGGACATCGCCGATTGTCTATCATTGACCTTGCCGAGCATGCCGCACAGCCATTGTTCGACCTTACGGGCAGATATGCGCTGGTATTTAACGGCGAGATTTATAATTTTAAAAAATTGAAAGCACAACTCACCGAATTTGAGTTCAGAACAGACTCTGACAGCGAAGTCATCATTGCGGCATATCAAAAATGGGGTGAACAGTGCGTGAATATGTTTGAGGGAATGTTCGCTTTTGCAATTTCGGATAAAACTTCGGATACCATTTTTATAGCTCGCGACAGGCCGGGAATCAAACCGTTATATTACTACTTGTCTGAAGGTATTTTTGTTTTTTCATCAGAAATAAAGGCTTTGCTTGCCTCAGGTCTTGTGCCTCGCTTGATAAACCATAATGCAGTTCACGATTATGTGCGTTACCAAACCGTGCATGCTCCCAAGACAATTATCAAAAACGTTCAAATGTTGATGCCGGGCTGTACGATGACAATTCAATTTAATTTAAAACATGTTTTTCACCAATACTGGGACTTTCCTGTCGAGAGATTTTTATCTGACAAACCAATTTCTGAAATAAAATCAGACGTGAGCAATCTGGTCTTCGAAGCTGTCGAAAAACGCATGATGGCAGACGTTCCTTTGGGCGCATTTTTATCCGGCGGCATTGATTCGAGTATCATTACGGCGGTGATGTCAAAATTATCGGCACAAAAAATAAACACCTTTTCGGTTAATTTTGACGAATCCGAATTTTCGGAAGGAAAATACGCTCGGATGATTGCAGAAAAATTCGGCACAAATCACACCGAGATTTTACTCACTCCGAAAGATTTTTTAGACAATCTGCCCGATGCCCTCGCCTATATGGATCATCCGAGCGGAGACGGACCGAACAGTTATATTGTTTCAAAAGCCACGAAACAAGCCGGGGTTACCGTTGCACTGTCCGGCTTAGGCGGCGATGAGGTTTTTGCAGGTTACGAAGTTTTTAAACAAGTCCATAAACTTTTGACAGACAATAAAATAACTAAAATACCGCGTCCTGTGCGCAAACTTGGTGCAAATCTGATATCTATGCTGAAAAAAGACGTTCGGTCTCAAAAAATAGCAGAAATATTGGCATCAGACAATATTGATTTTTCGTCCGTGTATCCCATTTCAAGGCAATTATTTACGGAAAAACAGGTGGGAAAATTTTTCAGTTCAAATACGATTACACCAAATAAAGTTGCGGAAATTTCCGCCCAAAATACGATTGACACGACACATATTTTGAGTGCAGTGAGCAGAGTTGAAATGCAGACATACATGCAAAATGTTTTATTGCGCGATACCGACCAAATGAGCATGGCAAGCAGCCTTGAAGTGCGTGTGCCGTTCTTAGACCATAAACTTGTGGAATATGTGTTTAAGATTCCGGACACGCTTAAATATCCGCATACCCCAAAACAATTACTTGTGGAATCGCTGGGCATTTTGCCCGACGAAGTTGTAAACCGTCCGAAAATGGGTTTTTTGTTGCCATGGACTGTTTGGTTGAAACAGGATTTGTTTGAGTTTGCAGACAAAAAAATAAAAACTTTGGCTGCACGTCCGTTTTTTAACGAGGCGGAAATTTTGTCTAAATGGACTGCTTTTTTACGAGGAGACCCCTCCGTATCATGGGCACGAATTTGGATATTTATTGTTTTGGAGGATTATATTCAAAAGTTTAATCTGGAGTTTTGAGATTTGGTTATCCCGTGCTTGTAAGAAAACTCATAACTTGTTGAAATTCTATACGATATAGCGAAATTTAGTTCCAAATGATTTAAGAACTCTGTTGAAATTCAATTGAAACTATTAAAAACAACTGAATGACTATTGAATGACTATTGAATGACAATAAATTCTATTGAAAAAACAGCTATAATCTACATGAAATCAATAATTTAAACATTTTATTACTAACTCTATCCGTCATTTTGTTTTCTTAAAACATTAAAAATCATGGAATTACACGGCAATATTTTGAAAATGAAAACGATATTCGGCAATCCCGTTGAATATCGTTTACCTATCGGGACGCAGGAACTTGCAATGTCTTCCCTTATCGGAAGTTACATACGATTGGAATGGAATAATAGCATCAATTGTGTAAAATGCGGTCGCCCGACATTAAAATCGTTCTCGCAAGGCTATTGTTACAACTGTTTTAAGTCTGCGCCGGAAACAGCTCCGTGCATTCTCAATCCGGAATTGTGTGATGCACATCTCGGCATAGCACGTGATATGAATTGGGCGAAAGACAATTGTTTGAAAGAACATTTTGTTTATTTAGCCATATCAAGCAATCTGAAAGTGGGCGTTACAAGAGCCTCTCAAATTCCGACACGCTGGATAGACCAAGGCGCATGGGCAGCAATTAAACTTGCATCTGCACCAAACAGATATACCGCAGGCGTGATTGAAGTTGAACTCAAAAAATATTTTTCCGACAAAACAAATTGGCAACAAATGTTGAAAAACAACAGACCGGAAATTGATTTAATTACTGAAAAACAACGAGCATCACAACTCCTCCCCCTACCCTTGCAACAATACCTGACGAGCGATGACACAATTATTGAAATAGAATATCCCGTTTTATACTTTCCTCAAAAAGTAAAAAGTATAGATTTGGAAAAAAATCCGATAATTGAAGCAAAACTTACCGGAATTAAAGGGCAATATCTGATGTTCGATACCGACCAAGTTATCAATGTGAGAAAATATTCCGGATATTTTATGAAGGTTTCTTTTTGAGTTCCTTCAGCGCAAACCGATTGAACCACCATATCCAGAGTAAAAAAATAATTATCCAAGCAACAAGTTTAAACCAAAAATAATGATTAACGTCGCTATATTCGGGGCAACAATATGCTGTAATTGCAAGACCGGAAATGCGTATCATATTCGTAGCCGTCAACAGTGCTAAGCCCATGGGAATGAACCATATTTTATGCCGAACTACTCCCGGGAAGACAGCAATTAAACCGGCAAAACCAATCATGACATTTCTGCCCATACAACCACGGTCTAAATAAATTCCCGAAGCCTTAAAATCGTCCACAATCTTTATGGTTTTACCATACGTTGTAACCTCAAAACCAAAAAACTCGGTCAAAAATTTTGAACCTATCAACAATAATTTTGCAAATTTGTTCAAAGCCTCAACATAAATATCATCTATGGCTTGAATATTTTTTAAACCATAATAAAATCCGTAAAACAACAAAACCAACAAAACAGCGTTTAGCAACAAACGATACCAATACCGCCTGTGCTCTTTAAAAGACAGTTTCAAATTGTTTACGGACATTCAATAAATTCTGACGAAATATTGATGTTACTCCTTCTCTTTGAAGGATTTATACACCTTACGCGCACCGTATGCCACACCCGCAGCAACCAACAAACTAAGCCCCCCGTCAATCGGAATGGGTTTAGGATCCGGCGGAGGCGGCTGAGCTATTGCTGACTTCATAAAATAGGGACTGAGACTTAAGCCGGCAAGTACGAGAAGCGTTGCGAATATTTTTTTCATTCTATATGTTTTAAAAATACAAAAATAAGGTTTTTTTTAAAAAAATCAATATATTTTTGGTTTTTGAAATATTTTCAATAAATATCACAACGCAAAAATAATGCAAAAAATTGTAAATCATCAATTATGAATGTAAAAATGTTGAAAATACTTAATTTGATACTTGTTTTTGTTATCGTAATACAAGTTTCAGCACAAACTACACAGACTACGTTTTGGGAAGACGGTAAAAAACAAAGCGAAGGTTACTATATTTCCGGTAAAGAAAGCGGCTTATGGAAATATTGGAACAAAGAAGGAAAGCTCGTTCAGGAAACAGAATTTCGGAGTGGTTTACCTTACGGACGCACAACCTATTACTTCGACAATAATCAAAAAATGAACGAAGGATACATCATTGACGGAGTGCAGCAAAAATCATATACCGAATGGTACAGAGACGGCTCGTTAAAACAAATCGGGATATATCGGAACGGAAAAAAAGATAGTATTTGGACAGAATACTATCTCAATTCAAAAATAAAATCAAAAATAAACCATCGAAACGATACCGCGTTCTTATTAGTTGCGCTAAATCCGAAACAAGACACTTTGGTAAAAAACGGAAACGGCGTTTACGAGGACTATTTTGATAACGGAAAAATCATGCAATCCGGCAGATACAAAAACGGGTTGCGAGATTCATTTTGGACGGAATATTATGAAAACGGAAAAATCTATGCCAAAGGAAACTACAAACACGGCGAAAAATCCGGAACGTGGGAAAGTTTTTTTGAAGACGGTTCACTCGAAAGCAGAATCAATTTTGAAAACGGATTGAACGAACGATATTTCAAAAACGGAAAACCGGAAATGCGAGGAAAAGTTGCAAGCGGCGAAAAAACAGGTTTATGGGAGTTTTGGTACGAAAATGCTTCCATAAGAAAACGCGGAAAATATATCAACGGAAAGCCGGAAGGATTGCACGAATTGTTTTTTGAAGACGGCACATTAAGCACCTCCATGAACTACAAAAACGGATTGAAAGACTACGAAGCAAAATGGTTCAAACAAAACGGGAATCCGGATATTTTCGGGACATTCCGAAATGACACTATGCAAGGTCTCTGGACCTACTGGCGTACAGATACGATTGCCGGCATTGTCGAAACTCACGAGGGAAATCAAGGATTGTATGAAAAAGGCAAAATGCACGGAACTTGGACCTATTGGTATCCCAACAAAGCTGTTTGGAAAAAAGGCGATTTCGTAATGGGCAAACGGCAAGGAACATGGATAACCTACTATGAAAACGGCCGAATTTATTACGAAGGCGAATTTATTGACGACAAAGAACACGGTTTATGGACATCGTATCACGAAAACGGCAAGCCGGAATCCAAAGGCGCTTTCAAAGAGGGTAAGTTAGACGGCACATGGGAAGCATGGCATCCAAACGGCAAGAAAAAATATCAGCATACCTATTCGGAAAATGTCAGGAACGGCGTTTCTTCTTTTTGGAACGAAGACGGACGCCCGGAATTGACATCCGGATACAAAAACGGGCTTTTACACGGACATTATCAAACATACCACCAAGACGGAAATGTCAATATTTCAGGATTTTATGCCGAAGGCGAAAAAACAGGAAAATGGATTGTGTATGCCCGAAACGGAGCAATGGAACAAGAAGAAATGTACGATAAAGGCAAACGAAACGGTATCTCAAAAAAATATTACCCCAACGGCACAGTGAGCGAATATTCCGAATATAAATACGGTATTCTTAACGGTAAACGCATCAGATACGACCGCAACGGAACAAAAACTTATGAAGCCGAATATAAAAACAATATCTTGCAAAAAGTAATTTACGAGCAAAAAAATAATCTCCCAAATAATTTTTAAGCCTTGAAAACAACATTGATAATCATATTGTTAGCTCTTTCACTCGGACTGTCTGCGCAAATAAATCGCATAACGGAATCCATTGAGCATGCAAAACTTTACACCCTGCCCAACGGCATTAAATTGAACATTGCTCAAAACGTAACCGATTCGGCACACTATGTTATGTTATGTTTCGACATAAATCCGCATCAAAAAAAACACAAGAAAGGCATCGAATACATTCTTTCGGATATTTTTGAAACAGGCTCAAGTGCAACAAAGTACGAACGCCTCGAAAACACCAAACTTGTGAACAAACTCACGCTCAGAGCCTCGCCTAAGAGCTTGTATATCAGTCAATCCAAAAATAATATTGATACAAGTTTACAACTTCTGTCTGAAATATTTTTTACACCCAATTTAGATTCGGATAACTTTAATCGCGTAAAACAATCGGCTCTGGAATACCTGTTCCCGCCGATGCTCTCGCCGAATGTTTACATTACGGACATCGCTGCGATGTCACTCTTCGGGACGGAACATCCTCAAGGCGAAATGCCCGAAAAAAACAAACTTGCCAAACTTACAGTAACAGATTTAAAAAACTATTACACTGAATATTATTTAAATTCTCATTTTACGATTGCAGTGATTAGCCCCGACAACCCGGACAGTATATTCAACAAACTCACACAAAAATTCGCCGCATATTCGTACAAACCACGTGAAACAGACAAGATTAATCTTAACCCGACAATTACACACAACAAAATCTATTTCCACGAAATACCCGACACAATTATCGGAAATGCAACCTATTTAGGCTTGATATACCCGATAAAGACGATTTCGGAAGCAGAAATAGCCGCTGCAAGTATGTTACAGAAGCTACTTTCCGCACACAAATCGGGCAGATTATACAAACGACTCATTGCCGAAGAAAACGTTGCCGAATATGTATTTTCACAAGTCAAAAACGATGTTTTTGTATTCTCGGCAATCTTCAAACCCGTTGATTTAGATAAGGTTCTGCGATTCTACGGTGAAGAAATTATAAAATTACAAAATGAAAAAGCAAGCAACTCAGAGATTACGGTAACCTTTAATTTGCTGAAATCAGATTTTATTGACGATTTAAAAAATCCGCAATTTTTACTGAATATGTTATGCAATACGGCAAACAATATCATTAAACCTGATTTTTTATCAAACTATCTTGCAAATCTACAAAAAGTTGATGCCGGAGATGTTCAGAAAGCTGCACAAAACATCTTACGTCCGTCTCCCTACGTTTGTGCTGTTTTGGGTAAAGAAAATCAAGTTAAAAATGAATTTTATGCAGTAGCCGAATCAACCGAAACTGTTATCATGCGGGAGCAAAAAGAAGCGGAGATTATACCGCTCGGTTTTTCTTCTAAAAATATAATTATCAAATATTTAGAAACCGTAAACCCGGTGAAACCCGATAAAGGGCAATACTTATTACTGCAGGGGACTTACAATTTCGGAGACAAAAATTCAACCGTGAAACAAGAAATTTTCAGAAAAAAACAGAACTACCTGTCAAGTCTCACATTTGTAAACGACTCTGCTAAACAAATTCCGATGCGCAAAGAAGCCCGAAGCGGTAACCTGATTTGGTATGTGGAAGGCAAAGATACTTCAGAAGTATTATCGGCTGATTACCACAGCATTATTTCAAAAAGTTATGGATTTCCCGAATTGGAATACGATTACAAAAACATCACCGTAGATTTCACCGAGTTGATAACCGAAAACGGAAGCGAAATTTACAAAGTCAGAATAAAATACCCGTATAAAATTGTTGTTTACGATTATTTTGATAAACAAACTTCACTCAAAATACGCTCCGATTATTACACCTGTGATGAAAATAATACAGAAACCTATCAACAAACAATAACAATGTCTGATTATAAAAAAGTACCGCGAACAAAAAACAGTTATATTCCTTATAAAAAATCAATCAAAGCATCCAACTACCACGCCGAATACGAATTATTGCGTATAGACTACAACTATAATATTCCGAAAGATATTTTTATGACTCCGAAACAGTAAATATTTCACGTTTTTTTTTACATTTGCCTAAATTTTCAGAATTATGACGAAACAGGAGCAATCAATCATTGATAAAGCATGGGCAGACCGCTCTCTGCTTCAGGATAAAAGTGTCGTGGAACTTATTGAGCGTATCATCGCCCGATTGGACAACGGAACACTCAGAGCAGCAAGCCCAAACGGAAATGAATGGATTGTAAATGAGACTGTAAAAAAAGCTGTGATTTTATATTTTCCCACCCGAAACATGGAGGTGTCAGAGGCGGGAGTTCTGCAATTTCACGATAAAATACCCTTGAAAACAAATTACAAAGCTCTCGGTATCAGGGTTGTTCCGCATGCAGTAGCACGTTACGGTTCCTACATTGCACCCGGAGTGGTATTGATGCCTTCTTATGTCAATATCGGAGCTTATGTGGACAGCGGAACAATGGTGGACACATGGGCTACGGTAGGTTCTTGCGCTCAAATCGGTAAAAATGTTCACCTTAGCGGAGGCGTAGGTATCGGAGGGGTATTGGAGCCTGTACAGGCAGCTCCGGTGATTATTGAAGACGGCTGCTTTATCGGGTCGAGATGTATTGTTGTTGAAGGTGTTCGTGTTCGCAAAGAATCTGTTCTGGGGGCAAACGTAGTTATCACCAAATCTACCAAAATCATTGATGTTTCAGGCGATACTCCTATTGAGCATATCGGCGAGGTACCCGAACGCTCGGTAGTCATCCCCGGTGGTTTTATTAAGAAATTTCCGGCAGGTGAGTATATGGTTCCGGCAGCCTTAATCATCGGAAAACGCAAACCGTCCACCGATTTAAAAACCTCGCTTAACGATGCTTTGCGCGAATTTAATGTAGCTGTATAACCATGAAAATAGGATTTGATGCCAAACGTGCCTTCAAAAACAGAAGCGGTCTGGGAAATTACAGCCGGAGTACGATAGACTTGTTCGCAAAATATTTCCCTGCAAACGACTATTTTCTGTTTGCACCCGACAACAACAATGTTGTTAATTACGAAATACCTGATAAATCAAATATTATACAACCTAAAACAAAAACCGGGCAGTGGTTTGGCAGTTACTGGCGCAGTTTTATAGCCTATAAACGAGTATCGGAATTAAAACTTGATATTTATCACGGATTAAGCAACGAACTTCCGTATAAAATTAACAAAACAGGTGCAAAAAGCATCGCAACTATTCACGATTTAATATTTATAAGATTTCCGGAACTTTACAAATCCGCCGACCGAAAAATCTACATACAAAAAGCCAAATACGCATGCGATATTGCTGATGTTGTGATAGCTATAAGCGAACAAACAAAAACAGACATTCTGAAATATTTTGAAATTGATGAAAAAAAAATACAAGTCATCTACCAAGGATGCAATCCTATTTTTTACAAGGAAACAGCACCCGAAACACGCATAAATACAGTCAGACGCAACGGATTACCAACTCGATACATCCTAAATATCGGCACCATAGAGCGCAGAAAAAATGCCTTGCTAATTGTTAAAACCGTTCACAAATTTAATATAGATATCCCGGTTGTTATTATCGGACGACACACCGAGTATCAAAACGAAATTGAGGCTTATATCAAAGAACATAAACTTGAAGATCGTATATTTATTTTCAACGACATTCCGTTTGAAGATTTTCCGGCAATCTATCAACAAGCAGAGATGTTCGTATATCCGTCTCATTTTGAAGGTTTCGGAATCCCGATTATTGAAGCCCTTAATTCCAAAACACCTGTTATTACGACCAAAGGCGGCTGTTTCAGCGAAGCCGGCGGTTTCTCTACACTTTATATTGATTCGACAAACGAAAACGAACTTGCCGAAAAGATTTCGTTCCTGACAGAGAACGAGTCCCAAAAACAAAAAATCATACAAGAAGGATATAAATACGTACAGCGATTTTCCGAAGACAAAGTCGCACAGAATTTAATTAACTGTTATTTGAAATAAATGTTACACTTTGATTCAGATATAGAACAAGCCCTCATTACGCTGCGCTCCGGCGGTCTGATATTGTACCCGACCGATACGGTTTGGGGCATAGGTTGTGATGCGACCAATACAGATGCCGTATCCAAAATATTTAGACTCAAACAACGCCCCGAAACTCAAAGTATGCTGATATTTACTGACAATATCAACAAAATAAGTTACTATGCGGACGATGTTCCCGATGTTGCTCTTGATATTTTGGAATACGCCGAAACGCCGACAACACTCATCCTGTCAAATGCAAAAAATTTAGCAAAAAACTTAATTCACACAGACGGAAGCATCGGCATCCGGATTCCGAACGATGAATTTTGTCAAAAATTATTGCACCAATTTCGTAAACCGATAGTTTCAACATCGGCAAATCTTGCAGGCGAAAAAACACCGGCTTTTTTCTCGGAAATATCCGAACATATCAAAAACGGGGTTGATTATATCGTACGCCAACGACAAGAGGATACAACAAAACGAAAAGCATCAAGTATTATAAAAATTACTCCGGACTCGCAAATTAAAATTATCAGAAACTAAATGAAGATCGAATCTAAAATCGAAGATTTTCAAGGCGCAATGTCCGTTAAAAAGCACTCGCCTCGTTGGATGATACTCGTCATTGATTTGTTAATTTCAATGGCATCTATCACATTCGCATATTTGCTCCGGTTTAATTTTGATACAAACAATATCTATTTTGTAAATTTTCATAACACATTAGGCTATGTTTTCGCAGTCCGATTATTACTTTTTATCGTAAGCCGCTCTTATGCGGGAATTATCAGGTACACCAGCACCAAAGATGCAACTCGTATTATTATTGTAATCTTCTTAGGTGCTGTGTTTTATACATTGATAAATCTATTATTGGTCACATTTACCAAATATGACTATCCGATTCCGATGTCAGTTATCGGCATTGATTTCTTTATCAGCGTATTCCTGATGGTTGCTTTCCGATTGATGGTAAAAACTTTATACATTGAAGCGATCACGTTTTTTAAACCTCAACGCAACGTAATTATTCTGGGGATTGACGAAAACGCGCTTACCCTCAAACGCACACTTTATCGAAACATGTCTGAAAAATACAAAGTGGAAGCTTTTATTGACCCCGGCGACCTCAACGCCCGAAAAAAGTTGGACGGAGTTACCGTTTATCGCCCCGATGATATTGATAAACTGCTTGCTAAACAAAACATTACAGACATCATACTCACAGACAACACACCTTTGGACGGCAAAAGCAAATTTGTTGTAGATGCTTGTTTAAATAAAGGTATTAAGATATTGAAAATACCTTCTGTACAGGAATTACTTTCCGGCGATTTTACGACAAAACAACTTAAAAAAGTCAATATCGAGGACCTCCTCGGACGTGAACCGATAATTTTAGACGAAGAAAAAATTTATGCCGATATCCGTGATAAAATTGTGCTTGTAACCGGTGCAGCCGGCTCTATCGGTAGTGAGATAGTTATGCAACTCGCAAAATTTAAACCCAAAAGAATCATCGCTTTCGACCAAGCTGAATCGCCGCTATATGATTTAGAACTCATGTTGAATGAATATCAAGGCTATCAAAATTTTGAAATCGTAATCGGAGATATTACCCGCAAAGAGCGAGTTGAATTTCTTTACCAAACATTTCGTCCGGAAATTGTCTTTCATGCCGCAGCTTACAAACACGTGCCTATGATGGAAAACAATCCGGAAGAGGCAGTACATACCAATATTTTAGGGACAAAAATTATTGCGGATACTTCCGTAAGTTACGGTGTCAAAAAATTTGTCATGGTTTCAACCGATAAAGCGGTAAACCCGACTAACGTTATGGGCGCATCGAAACGGATTGCCGAAATATACATTCAAACATTAAATGCTAAAACCGATGTAGCGTTTATAACCACTCGTTTCGGGAATGTACTCGGATCGAACGGCTCTGTACTTCCTCGCTTTCGGAAACAAATCGAAGACGGAGGTCCGATAACAGTTACTCACCCGGAGGTTACTCGGTTCTTTATGACCATTCCCGAAGCCTGCCAACTGGTTTTGCAAGCTGGAACACTCGGAAAAGGCGGAGAAATATACATTTTTGATATGGGCAAATCTGTGAAAATCGTAGATTTAGCACGCAAAATGATAAAACTTTCAGGCTTAGAACCCGGAACTGACATCGAAATTCTATATACCGGCTTGCGCCCGGGCGAAAAACTCTACGAAGAACTCCTCAACGACAAAGAAAATACACTGCCCACAACACATCGTAAAATTATGGTCGCTAAAGTCAGAACCTACGACGAGTCTGTTTTTCAACAAATTGACGAGCTTATTTCACTAACATCTGTGCATGATAATTACAAATTAGTGTCCATGATGAAAAAAATTGTACCCGAATTTTCCAGTAAAAACTCTGTTTACGAAACTTTAGATAAAACACAATATCGCCCATAAACCTCAGCCCGAAATCTATACCCTATTCATCTGACAAATAATTCGTATTTATCAGAAAACTCATAAGTTGTTATCTATTAGTAAAAAAAAACGAGTTTGTTTATTTTATTCAGGATTGCCAAAATCTTATCGTAGGTTTCCTCCCATATTATTTTCCCGATGCCATACTTTTGAAAGATAAACTCATTAGCTAAAATAAAAAAGCCCCGCACAAGCGAGGCTTTTTTTAATTTTGCTCCCCCTCTAGGACTTGAACCTAGGACCTGCGGATTAACAGTCCGACGCTCTAACCGACTGAGCTAAGGAGGAATTTTTACATTTTTTTAAAATGCGAGTGCAAAGATATGTATTATTTTTAAAATAACAATATATTTGCAAAAAAATTTCAATAAAAAATAAAATAATTCCAAATGAGCTTAACCATCGTGGGCAGTGTAGCTTTTGATGCTATTGAAACCCCTTACGGCAAAACCGGAAAAATAATCGGCGGTGCAGGAACCTACACAGCTTTAGCATCTTCTTATTTTGTTGATAATCCACAACTTATATCAGTTATCGGTGAGGATTTTCCCGAAGAGTATTTAGCAATGTTGCGCAAACACGGCATTTGCACAGACGGTATTCAACGTATTGACGGAAAAAAGACTTTTTTTTGGTCAGGTAGATACCACGAGGATATGAACATCCGTGATACACTGGCAACCGAGCTTAATGTGCTGGGTGAGTTTGACCCTGTTGTGCCGAACGACTACCAAAACACCGAATATTTGATGCTCGGAAATTTGCTACCTTCTGTACAACGAACAGTAATAGAGCGTTTACACAAACGTCCGAAATTAATTGTTATGGATACCATGAACTTTTGGATGAATACCATGCTGGACGAGTTGCTTAAGACCATTCGTTTAGTAGATGTATTGGTTATCAATGACGAAGAAGCAAAACAACTTTCCGGAACAAAATCGTTGGTAAAAGCAGCTAAAATGGTTCTGCGCATGGGACCTAAGCATTTGATAATTAAGAAAGGCGAGCATGGCGCAATGCTGTTTTCGGGCGGAAACATTTTTTATTCTCCGGCTTTACCCATTGAAGATGTGTTCGACCCGACAGGGGCGGGCGATACCTTTGCCGGCGGATTTATCGGTTGGTTGGCAAAGACAGACGATATTTCGTTTGAAAATATGAAACGTGCAGTTGTGTTTGGCTCAGCAATGGCTTCGTTCACGGTTGAAAAATTCGGAACCGAACATTTACAGTATCTTGAAAAATCTGAAATCAGAAAAAGGGTTATTAATTTTTCCGAGCTTGTTACATTTAAAATGCCGCCCAAATAAACACCAATCCATTAATTGTTATTCAACATAAAACCACACAATATCAACTTATTGTATCAACTTATTGTATCAACTTATTGTATCAACTTATTGTGTGGTTTTTTTAATCTATCTTTGAAAATATTTTATCACTCAATATCGTTTATTGATGTATAACATATCGTAATCATCAAAAAACATCAAGCAATGTTGATTATTTTTTCTAAACTTGGCATCTATTTTTTTTAACCATAAATTAATAAAATCAATGAAAACATTATCAAAAATTTTGTTTGCCGCTACAATCGCATTAAGTGTTTTTAGTGCATGTAAGAAGGAAGAACAGAACAAACCGGAATTATCCGTCAGTTTCAAAGAAAACAACGACACCGGTTGGTACGATGACGAAGTTACCTTAATTGTTGAAGCAAGCTCCGAAGGTGCATTCAGCCTTGCAATTACAAACAATCACGACGACCAAACATTCAGCGAGAATTACCCTGCGGGCAGCACCACCAAAGAGTGGGCTTATGTTGTGCCGAATGATTTAGCCGAAGGCGATGAAGTAAAAGTTACCGTTGTGGCAACAAACA
>DYOJ01000454.1 GCA_020720705.1 Acetofilamentum sp. | reverse complement strand
GTTTGTTAAGGTAAAGAATCCAATAATTGGTCGAGTGAATATTCGTCCATGATATACACATCGCGTGGTTTGCTGCCTTTGGACGGTCCTACGATATTTGCGGCTTCGAGTTGGTCCATGATACGTCCGGCTCTGTTGTAACCGATTGACATTTTGCGTTGTATGAGTGAGGTTGAGCCTTGTTGGTTCATTACGATAATTCGTGCGGCGTCTTCAAACATTTCATCTCGCTTGCTTAAATCGGCACCACCGAAATCATCGTTCTCTGCAGATTCCGGTTCGGGTAATAAATAGGGTATAGGGTATCCCCTTTGGCTTTCGATGTATTTTGTAACCTCTTCTAATTCAGGAGTATCAATGAATGCGCATTGTAAACGTATCAAGTCGCTGCCTTGAGAAATCAGCATATCGCCTCGTCCGATTAGTTGGTTTGCGCCGGGGCTGTCTAAAATGGTACGTGAATCTATCATTGATGCTACTTTGAACGCAATTCGTGCCGGAAAATTTGCTTTAATAACCCCCGTGATAATATTTGTGGACGGACGTTGTGTAGCAACTATCAAATGTATGCCTACTGCACGTGCAAGCTGTGCCAATCGCGCTATCGGAAGTTCTATTTCTTTGCCGGCGGTCATAATAAGGTCAGCAAACTCATCAATAATTAAAACAATGTAGGGTAGATATTTGTGTCCGTTATTCGGGTTGAGTTGGCGTTTCAGAAATTTCCCGTTGTATTCTTTAATATTACGTGTCTGTGCAGCTTTGAGCAACATGTATCGGTTGTCCATTTCGATATTTAAGGAACTGACTGTTGCCAACACTTCATGATTGTCCGTAATAATCGGCTCTTTGGCATCGGGCAATGTTGCCAAGAAATGCTTTTCGAGGCGTTCGTAGAGTGTTAATTCTACTTTCTTTGGATCAACCAAAACAAATTTAACTTCCGAAGGGTGTTTTTTATACAACAAGGATGCTATCATGGCATTTAAACCTACGGATTTACCTTGTCCTGTTGCACCGGCAACGAGTAAGTGGGGCATTTTGGTCAGGTCGAACACGTACGTTTCATTGGAAATTGTTTTCCCCAAAGCTATCGGCAACTCCATTTTCGTTTCCTGAAATTTAGTAGAGCGAATCATTGAACGCATTGAAACCATTTCCGGATTTTGGTTCGGAACTTCGATACCTATAGTGCCGCGTCCGGGCATCGGAGCAATTATCCGAATTCCGAGTGCCGATAAACTGAGGGCAATATCGTCTTCCAAATTTTTTATTTTGGAGATACGCACCCCCGGAGCCGGAACAATTTCGTATAAAGTAATTGTGGGTCCGATAGTCGCTTTTATCTTTTGAATTTCAATTTTGTAATGTTTTAAGGTTTCTACGATTTTATTTTTATTCTCAATAAGTTCTTCTTTTGTAACTTGCGGTTCGCCTGTTTGATGTTCAACCAATAATTCGAGCGGCGGTATTCGATATTGAGATAGGTCAAGTTTCGGGTCATAGTTTGTAAGAACGTTTCTGTCAATACTTTCGTATAAAATATCTTCATTCTCTTCTACTTCGAGGGCTAACTTGCCGTAAAGGTGGTGGTTTAGAATGGGTATAATCGGTTTGACGGGCGTAAAAGTATCTTCAATCGGTTGCAAATCTTCTTGTGTCGTTTCGTTGAAAGGCTCGGTTCTTTCAGGCTTTTCTTCAATGGTATTATTGACTTCAAACCCTAATTCTGAATCAAAATCTTTTTCGGAGCCGTCATCGTTAAGTTTGTAAATCCTTTTTTCGGATACTTTAATTTCGTCATCGTTGCTTGTATCATTTGTAAATACACCTTTTTCAATTTTTACCGCATAAGTTTGTATTTCGTCAGTCATTGTTGTTACGGGTGCTTTTTGGGTAGTTTCGGGTGTAACTACTGAAAATTCAGGTTTCTTATCGCTAAATTTAGCCGTTATATTTTGCGAAAACGAACTAAATACAGCATTTCGAGAATCTGACGAGGTCATTTTTTTTGCCCAATTCCCTGTACGTTCCCAGAATCCTTGAACTGTAATTGTCAGATAACCTAATATCAAGGATATCAGTATAATAACAGTTCCGAAATTTCCTAATATACTGATAAGCCAATTACTTATACTCAAGCCGAAGCCTCCGCCCATTAAGTCATAATCAGAACGAAAGAAAAATGCTAAAATAACGGATAACGTAATGATAAGGTATCCGATACGCTTTGTTATTTTACCTAAATTGAAGCGTGATTTTCCTGTAATCAGTTTGCCGCCATACAACGAAAATAGCGGAATAAATAAAAATGACGAAATCCCGAACCAGTTAAATACAAATATTTGCGAAATAAGCAAACCTATTTTTCCGGCAAAATTTTCGGTCGTCATACTTGTATCGAACATATAATCATACCACTTAGCACCAAGTATTGATTGGTCTTCGCGCCAAGTATATATAAATGAAAGGAACGATACCAACATCATGAACGAAAAACCGATAAGAAACAACCCAAAGATTTGACGATACCTTTGGTTTGTGTATATGTTCTTGATTTTTAGTGCAACAGGTTCTTTTTTGGTAATCTTTCGCTTGCGTTCCGGAGTCTTCTCCTCAGTCTTAGCCATATTAAAATGTTAAGTAAACTTAGAATTTAGGGAGTGCAAATATATTTGTTTTTTTTAACTTCATTGAATTTTTTTTGAAAAAATATTTATGTTTCATTCAGATTGCATGTTATACAACATTTTTGTTTTTTTCGCGCAACCTTTTGCAATCGTTTGCATCTTGATATCGAATACAGTTCATAGCAGTTTAGTTTTTAGGTTAGATTTACACCCTTGAAAAGCCTTGTCATTATCAGCAAGGCTTTTCTTTTGTTGCTCTGTTTTGATATTAA
>DYOJ01000453.1 GCA_020720705.1 Acetofilamentum sp. | reverse complement strand
TCCGACAGGCATAACGAGGGTAATAATGTAGTATTGTTTTGATTTTTAATAATTTAAGCAAAAACATACTATCGATTAATCTTTTAACTTACGATATTCTCTTTCCAATACGTTTACCTCGTTTGCGAGAAATCGTTGCATGACTTCTCCTTGCGAATATACTTGGCTCGGTTGAGATTTAAAAAAAGCGCCTGATTTTAGAAATAACAATTGCGGATTCGGGGTTGTCGTAATATCGGGGCTAAGCCATACATCCATTTCTGAAGAAG
This sequence comes from Acetofilamentum sp., assembly GCA_020720705.1. GTDB lineage: Bacteria > Bacteroidota > Bacteroidia > Bacteroidales > JAADGE01 > DYOJ01. The sequence continues at coordinate 2,642 of DYOJ01000453.1, read as the reverse complement.
TTTGCGGGGCATACCAGAATGTTATATAGAAAGGAGCATCCGAATTAGCCAAAAGCACAACAGTCGCAATTCCGGCAACGGTTACAATTGCTGAAAGCACATGCTGTTCCGGTGTTACAAACTTTGTTCCGAAAACTTTGATGTTAAAAGTTGAAGTTTCGCTATCTCCGCAAGGAGCAAGTATAAATGCATGTTTGGCTGAATTAAAGTCCTGAATGACACTAACAAGGGCGTTGTCAAATTCTTCTTGAATCTCGGGTGGAACTGCCGGGTCATAATTTATGCAAATACTCAAGGTTTCAATATTTGCATCACTTCGCAAATTATGTCGAAATGTACTGCAGGAACTTAAAATCAGTATCGTTACTAAAATAAAAAGTAATTTTTTCATATTTCAATGTTAATAAATGCAAATATATAATATTTTAAATTTATTACAAATAACGATGTATATTTACTCAAACTCAAATGTTTCAATATCTACACGTCCATTCTATTATCAATACTTCGTTAGATTTTAGAATTTAGATGTTAGACAATAGACTCAAATCGCTTAATTCCAATCAGTTACAATCAATACTCTAATTTGCGAAATTCTATTATCTAATTTACAATAAATCAATATCTTACATAAAACATTAATAGACTAAAGATTATACAATAAATTATCAATAAATCATAACTGTGTGAATAAAAAATCAAGGACAAAAAAAAATGTTAAACAACATTAAGATTTTTTTAAATTCGAAAAATATATCATATTTTTGCATCCGGATATTTTAATAGTATAATATGTAAAACGATGTTTTGAATTTCGATTTTAGAACTAACTAATACACTGTTTATCTATATCTTACATTATAAAGAATTTACCCAAGCAAATTTAATAATAATCAAATCAATATGACTCTTAATACCAATTTACAACACGTAGAAACTGCCGCGCAGTTAAAACAAATTATCGAAAGCGAAGAAAATGTTATGGTGTGTTGCGGACGCATGGGACCGATGTGCATACCTGTTTATGCCGAAATGGAAGAATTAACCGATGAGTATTCGCATGTCAAATTTTACGATATGCTTTTTGATTCTCCGGAAGCCGGAGCTATAAGGAACCTACCTGAGTGTAGAGGCTTTATGGGTTTGCCGTTTACAGTGTATTTCAAGAACGGAAAAGTTGCAAAAGCAACCAGCAGCATCCAATCACGCGACCAAATTACGGCAATTTTAGATGATAAATTTGCAAACTAACTTTGCACTCCAATAAAATAATGATAGAGAATTAGGAAGTCGGCTTTGTTGTCGGCTTTTTTCTTAAAATATAAAATGATATGAAAACTATTGAAAATCAATATGATGTAATCGTAATCGGTGCGGGACCTGCCGGACTGACAGCAGGTATTTATCTTGCTCGTGCTAAAGTGAAAACCTTGATATTAAATTCCGGAATTGCAGGCGGTCAAATTGTACTCACCCACAAAGTTGCTAATTATCCTGCTTTTGAGGACATTAGCGGTTTCGACCTCGCCCAACGTATGCTGAAACAAGCGCAATCGTTCGGTTGTGTGGTTCGGAACAACATCAAAATCACAAATTTAGACTTAAAATCCGAAATTAAATCCATTGAAGTAAACGGCACAGATTCATTCACGGCAAAAGCAGTAATAGTTGCTACCGGCGGAAAAGCTCGTGAACTTGGTGCCATCGGCGAAAAAAAATTAATAGGACGGGGAATTTCACATTGTGCAACCTGCGACGGCGAGTTTTTTACCGACAAAGATATTATTGTCGTAGGGGGCGGAAATTCTGCACTCGAAGAAGCGGTCTCACTGACTCAATTTGTTCGCAAACTTACAATCGTTCATCAGTTTGACCATTTCCAAGCTTTTGAAAGTGCTGTGCGTGAAGCAAAAGAGAATCCTAAAATTGATTTTCTGATGGAGTCCGTTATACACGAGTTCCACGGGGATGAAGGTTTGCAAAGTGTAAGTATAAAGAACTTGAAAACTGGCGAAATCCAAAAACGAACCATTGACGGGGCTTTTGTATTTATCGGTTATGTGCCGCGTTCCGAATTTTTGAACGGAATAGTAGAACTCACTCCGTGGCAAGAAATTATCACAGACGAAAGGCTTGCGACAAGCCTACCCGGCGTGTTTGCTGCCGGAGATGTGCGGCAAAAAAAGGTGCGGCAAATCACTACTGCGGTATCCGACGGAACGATTGCAGCGTTAAGCGCAGCAGAATATATTCAAGGAAAGTAATATTTCAACCGTTTTAACGGTTACGAGTCAGCGTTAAGCTGACTTTTTCAATTTTCCCCCCCATCGGCGGATTTAATTTAGAGACTTTAACTCTCGCACTCACGATTCCCGAAAACTCGGCAAACAGTGCTTCTAAAATTCGACCGGCAACATGCTCTAACAATGCTGAACTTACCGACATTTGTGAGGCAACAATTTTGTACGCCGTTTGATAGTTAAGCGCATCTTCAATCAAGTCAGTATCAACAGCTTTTATATGGTCGGTTTCTATGTATAAATCTACTAAAAACTGATTTCCGACTACCTGCTCTTCGGTATAATGCCCGTGAAAAGCATAAAAACTCATCCCTTCGATTTCAATAATTCCTGTCATTGTTC
>DYOJ01000452.1 GCA_020720705.1 Acetofilamentum sp. | reverse complement strand
ATTTTGGACTCTGATTTTTTAAATAATCCTGCCAAGTTGTTGTTTTATAGAGATTATCACCGTAAAACTTAACGATAAGTAAAAGTTCGGTCGGTGTTACGAATTTTTGAATTTTGTCAAGAACATTTCCGTTTTCGTCCAAAATTACAAAAGCCGGGAAGATCATTTTGCCCTCCAACGCAGCGATAGGTAATTGGTGGTATTTGTAAGCTTGATTTTCATTAATATAGCTTATATTTTTGATTGTCAGCGTATCTTGAGTAAAAACATCAATATTTACAGGATAATACGTTTTATTAAGATATTCGGCAACATTACGCTCGTTAAATACTTGTGTTCGCATGACGCTTTCCGAAATTCGATTATAATTGTAGAACGACAAAAGTGTTTTTCGCGGTTCAGCTACATTAAGTTCTTGTGCTTCTTTCAGTGATTTCCAACGAATCGTAAGTCGAGTTAAAACCTGTTGCTTACCCGGCGGAAAGGCTTTGGTATGCAACGATTTCCATTCCGAATACTCTGTCCATTGGTCAATATCTTCGGCATAAAAAATAAGCGGTCTGAAAATATCATCTCGTGTTTGATAGCCGAATAGCGACATTCCTTTTGCTCGCCGGCTAAAGAGCACCAGTGCAGGCAGGCTGTCGTTTCCGTTGGTCAACATTCGAGCCAAGTTGTGCACTTTGCCGTCAGGATTTTTATAGGTGTTGCCGTCAAAAAAACTCAAATCTTCTGTCGTTCGCACATTTATTTTTGCAGGATAAAATAAAACATTGATATAATTAGCAACTTCCGGGTTTGAGAAAGTCGTTCGCTCTTGCGCGTAACAGCTATCGCAGTCTTCGGCATAAAGGTAAAGCATGACAGGTTTTTGCAATTTTGCAAACCTTGGCGGAATACTGTCCAAAGGAATCCATCGAATAGAATCTGAAACTATTTGAGCCGTTGAACTTTGAAACACAGCGAGTAGGCTACCCGTCAATATCAGGCGAAATCCTAAAATTTTCAATCTGTTCATACTTTTAAAGAGTTTAGTATAAAGCGTTAAGCAGCAATCAGCATACGGTTTACGGTTTATTGTTGAGAGTTTGTTAGTAATTTTTGTAAAATATTGATTTATACGAAATTAGATTAGGAAATTTCATAGGTTGTAAGATTGATTGTAACTGTCCGGATTGAGCAATTTGAGTCTAATATCTAAGGTCTAAATTCTAAATTCTTACGAAGTATTATTATGAAGTATAGATTGTAAACTTGTAATTAATCATTTTGCGCCAAATGTTAAAAAAATGACAAAATATTGATACAGAATCTAATGATTTTTAAATAATTTATATCAATCGAAACGTCGAAATCATAAGCAAAAGTATGCAAAATTTTGATTTTGAAAAAATCAATTTACTCTATAACAATATATCGTAAATATTTTATGTAAGATATTGATTTATTGTAAATTAGATAAGAAAATTTCTCGAATAAGAGTATGATTATAACTAATTGGAATTAAGCAATTTGAGTCGAACATCTAATGTCAAAAATCTAACGAAGTATTGAAGTAGGGAAAAAATAGCTATTCTATGATAATTGTTTTCAAATCTTGAATATTTTTTGTAATTTTGATGTTTCACCAAAGCATGAAAAAATGAGACATATTTTGTTCGTGATACTGTTCTCGTCTTTGTCATACTGTAATGTTTTTTCGCAATCACTGACGGACAGTCTCCTTAGAGTTATAAACAGAACTGAATCTGATACAACTAAAATGTCGGCATATTCACAACTAATTCAACATTATCTGTTCTCAAATCTTGATAGTGCGGATTATTATATTGAGCAAGCCAAAGTTTATGCCGGCGCAAATGCTGAACCTGAAAATATAGTGAAATATAGTGTAATTCGAGGTAACAGAATTTTGATGGGCGGTGATATTGAGACGGCTCGAAAATTTTATTTAGAAGCGGACTCCGTAGCCGCTATACACGGTTTAATAAAACGTAGAATTGCAATAAACAGCAATTTGGCAGTCAGTTTCAGAGACGAGCAGGATACTGTTCAACATTATTTGGACATTGCACTGAAATACGCGAAAGAACTAAATGACAGCTTATGGATGACAAAAATTACACTCACTCGAATCCATCTTTTAATCCGTAAATCAAATTTCGAGAAAGCTCTGGAATTACTTCCGGATGCCGAAAAGTATGCCGAAAATAATGGTAAAACGGAATTGGAATATTCCATTGCTATTTGCTACGCTCAAATTTATTACCGGACGGAAAATTTTGAAAAATCAGTTAAATCATACAACGAAGCCTTAGAGTTGGCTCTAAATGAAAATAATTTGACAAAAATAGAAGTTACGTTATCGAATTTGGCAAATACTTTTTCACGCATGAACGATGTTGAAAACGCCATAAAATACAACATGATAGCATTGGAATATTCCAGAAAATTGCAAAATCCGACTTCTCTTGCGGTTACACTTGCAAACTTATTCGAAAAATTGGTAACTTACAAAACTGCCGCTGAAGCTGAACCTTACGGACGCGAAGCTTTGGAACTTGTAACCAAATATGACATTCAGAATTTGAGACCTTCTTTATACATAAATTTCGGGAAATTCGAGATGGCAAAAAAAAATCTAAAACGTGCCGGTGAAAATATAAGGCTCGGAATAGAATCCGCAAAACAACAAGAACTTATAGAATGGATTGCGCATGGTTACAAAACTCATATTATTTTAGACACTTTAATCGGAGATTACAAAGCGGCTTACGCCCATAAAGACAGTTTTCTGGCGTATGATAAAATATTGAAAAACAATGAATTACAACAGAAATTGGAGGAATTGGAAATAAAATACAAATCTGCTGAAAAAGAACAAGAAAACTCACTTTTGAAATTTCAAAAAATTAGAGCCGAACTTTCTCT
>DYOJ01000451.1 GCA_020720705.1 Acetofilamentum sp. | reverse complement strand
ATGAAAGACGAAGACATCATACAACACAACGAGCAGCACGAGCACGACGACCGCCCGAAGCATCGCATCAATTACATCTCCGGCATGTACAAGGAGTGGTTTTTGGATTACGCCTCTTATGTAATTCTCGAACGCGCCGTGCCGCACCTTGCCGACGGGCTGAAACCCGTGCAACGCCGCATTCTGCACTCCATGAAGCGCATGGACGACGGGCGTTACAACAAAGTTGCCAACATCATCGGGCATACCATGCAGTTTCACCCGCACGGCGATGCTTCTATCGGTGATGCACTTGTGCAACTCGGTCAAAAAGAGTTACTTATAGATATGCAGGGAAACTGGGGCAATATCTATACAGGCGATAATTCTGCCGCACCGAGATACATTGAAGCCCGATTGTCAAAATTCGCAATTGATGTGGTTTTCAATCCAAAAACAACCAAGTGGATACCTTCTTACGACGGACGAAACGACGAGCCGCTGTCGTTGCCCGTAAAATTTCCGTTACTTTTAGCACAAGGCGCAGAAGGTATTGCGGTTGGTTTAGCGTGTAAAATCATGCCACACAACTTCTTAGAACTCATTGATGCGTCGATAAAACATCTTCGACACGAGGATTTTGAACTTTATCCCGATTTTCCGACAGGCGGCTCGGCGGATGTTTCAAACTACAACGACGGCTTGCGCGGCGGTCGAGTAAAAGTGCGTGCACGTATCGAAAAACCGGACAAAAAAACTCTGATAATCAAAGATTTACCGTTTGGAAAAACCACAGGCGCACTCATCGAATCCATTATTGCCGCGAACGATGCCGGCAAAATCAAAATTAAAAAAATTGAAGATAATACTGCCGCCGAAGTCGAAATATTGATACAGCTACCGCCTGACGTTTCGCAAGATAAAACCATTGATGCACTTTATGCCGTAACGGATTGCGAAATCTCCATTTCGCCCAACAACACGGTCATTGTAGGCGATAAGCCGATGTTTTTGGGCGTAACCGAAATGTTGAAAATTTCAACCGACCAAACCCTAAACTTGCTCAAACTCGAACTCGAAATTCGGCGAAAAGAGTTGGATGATGACTGGCATCTTTCATCTTTGGAGAAAATATTTATCGAAAACAGAATTTATTTACGCATAGAAGATTGTGAAACGTGGGAATGTATCATTTCAACCATTGATGAAGGTTTGGAACCTTTCAAAGCTATTCTGCAACAGCCGGTTACAACGGAAGATATTGAAAAATTAACTGAAATAAAAATCAAACGTATCTCAAAATTCGATGCGTTCAAAGCCGACAGATACATTAAAGGGTTGGAGGAAGAAATGATACAAGTAGATTATCATCTTGCTCATATTGTGGACTATACAATTGCTTATTTCAACAAAATTCGAGATAAATACGGTGTCGGGAAAGAACGTAAAACCGAAATAAGAAATTTTGAAGAAATACATGTGGCAAAAGTCGTGATTGCAAACCAAAAATTGTATGCAAATATCGAAGACGGTCTTGCCGGAACTTCTTTAAAACAAGCAACTTACGTGTGCGACTGTTCGGATATTGACGATATTATTACGTTCCGAGAAGACGGCACCTATTTTATTTCAAAAGTGAGTGAGAAATTCTATATCGGTAAAGGAGTAATCCATATTGCGGTGTGGAAAAAGAACGACGAGCGCACAATTTACAATGTCGTTTACAGAGACGGAAAAAACGGAGCATACTTTATGAAGCGTTTTAATGTCGTAGGCATTACACGCGACAAAGAATACAACCTCACACGCGGGTCCGAAGGCTCTAAAATTATATGGTTTTCTGCAAATCCGAATGGTGAAGCCGAAGTGATACGAATCATTCATCGTCCACGTAAACGATTGAAAAAAAGAATGTTAGACATTAACTTTGCCGACCTCGCAGTCAAGGGTCGTCAATCTTTAGGAAATGTGGCAACCAAATATGCGGTGCATAAAATACAGTTGCAAACAGACGGAGTTTCAACCCTTGGTGGGCGCGAAATCTGGTTTGATGCCGATGTAAACAGGCTCAATGCAGACGGAAGAGGAGAGCTTTTGGGCGAGTTTCAGGGTGCGGACAAAATTGTGGTCTTCTACAAATCAGGCGATTACCAAACCACAGGCTTCGACCTGAGCACCCATTTCGACCGTGATATTTTGCGCATCGAACAACATGACCCCGAAAAAGTGTATTCTGCAGTATTGTGGGATGCCGAACAAGGTTTTTATTACCTCAAACGTTTCACGGCAGATGAAACTGAGCTAAAAACCGGCTTTATCGGCGACCACACTCAATCGAAATTGACTTTGCTCACTGACGAAACTTATCCGCAAATTAAGCTGACATTTGGCGGCGAAAATAAAAATATTGAGCCAAAAGTTATTGATGTCGAGGAATTTATCGGGGTAAAAAGTGCCAAAGCTCGCGGCAAACGCCTGACAAACTATATAGTAAACAAAATTGAAGAACTTGAACCTCTCGAAAAAGAGACTTCAAATTCAGATGAGATTACTGAAGACGGTGCTATTGAAAATTTGTCCATCAGTTTTGAAGACCCGGATTTTGAAGTTGTCCGAACAGACGAAGACGGAAATCAGATTATTCTGGATTTAGAGTGATTTATCGAATCCAATTTTTATATTCAAAAACAACACACTCGTTCAATTTAATACTTTTATAGAGATAATACTTCGTTAGATATTAGTATTTAGAAGTTAGAAGTTAGAAGTTAGAAGTTAGACTGAATTTCAAATAGTTACAGCCTATTTTCTTTGCTTAGATATTTTCAAATCTAATTTACAATAAATCAATATCTTACAAAAAATATTAACGGAGTATTGAGAGAATAAGAATCAAATATAAACTACTATCATGTCAATTTTGAAATGACGCTACATTGTCCTACGGACGAATGCAGGTCAG
>DYOJ01000450.1 GCA_020720705.1 Acetofilamentum sp. | reverse complement strand
ATGAGACATGAGACATGAGACATGAGACATGAGACATGAGACATGAGACTTTACTCTAAACAATATCAACATATTACAAAAAAAATGTTATATTTTCATCGGGGATTGTAACTGTCTTGAATTGAAATGTTTGAGTCTAATATCTAACGTATTAATTCTTAAATCTAACGAAGTATTGTATATTTAAACCCTCAACTTTAAACCGTAAACAGTCTTCAAGTTATTTTAAATTCGTTCCTAAAGCACTTTTAGACTTGTCGCTGTAAGCCAACCAGCTCTGCCGTCTTCTAAACGTATTTCGGTCCAATTGCCTTGTTGTTCCGAAATTCCGACTTTTAAGCCTTCGTGTATGATAAACAATTCTGTTGCAGAGTTATCGGGGGCACTTTTTACGGAAACAGATTCCGCAAAAACAATTGCGGTGTCAAGTTTGGTTTGTTCGGTATATCGTTTTTGTGAAAAAACAAAACTTATAGCGGCAAAAATAAAAAACACAATGCCGGCAGAGAATCCGATTATTTTTCTTTTTTTCGATTTTGAAAATAAATACAGGGCAACAGCAAGCAAACTGAAAACGAATGTCAATAAACTTATTGCCGCATAGTTTCCTGAAGTAAATTGGCGAACCAAAGTTTCATAATATCGGAGCAATGCAGGCTTATTGTTCGGTGTAATTTTGTCATAAATTCGGTTACGTGCAAATGCGAGGTTTACTTGTATATCTTCGTCTCCGGGGGCGAGCAGTGCGGCTTTTTCATAGTAATACACGGCATTTGCAACAGATTTTGTTCTGTAATAAACATTCCCTAAATTGTAATATAAAGCAGCCGATTCGTAGCCGGAAAGCAATACTTTTTCATACTCGGTTTTAGCCTTTTCGTAATTTTTTTCAGCATAAAATTTGTTTCCGTTTTGTAAATCTTCCGCAAAATCGGCATGAGCCAAGGTTGCAAAAAAAACTAAAATAAGAGTTAATATCATTGTTTTCATGCTTTTGTTTTATTGAGGGTGATGTTCAATTTTTCGATTTCGCCGATAAAATTTACCGCATCCTGATAAATTTTTTCCGGCTGATTCTCGGCATCTGCAGAAGCATATTGTGCATATTCACACTTTTCGAGTAAAGTTGTAATTTTTACGCTTAATTCTTGATTATCAATAATTTCAATAATTTTTGGTTTACTTAGTTGCGATACGGGCACGCTGTATTTATCCGAAACATAGCCCCACAACGCTGTGAGAATTTCTTTGTAAAAAGCCTCGTTATTGTGTTGTTTCATAAACTGTTCGGCTTTGGCAAGTCGCTGTTTGGATATTTTAGCGGCTTTTCGGTTTTTCATGGCGGCAATATCTGCATTCTGCTTTATCCGTTTTCGGAAAATAATTACCGGGATTACAAACGCCGCAAACAGCAGAAGATAAAGCAAATAAAACAAAGTTGAACCTGCAAAATAGCTGTCAGTTTTGTATAAATCGGTTTCTGATTTCAGGTATCGAATATCTGTGTCTAAATTTACGACTTCGCTTTGCATGGTTTCTGTGTTGAGTTCAGATGTTTTCGTTTCGGAATAGTTATCGCCTTTACTGACATTCAGGCGGATACTGTCTGTACTGAGTGTTTTAAAGGATTCTGATTTTAAGTCAAAATATGAAATGCTGACAGGCGGCAGAGTGTAGTTGCCCGGTTTTCGAGCTAAAATAAAGTAGGAAAAGATTTTAGCACCGGTAGTTCCTGCTGAATTAACGCTTGTGTTGTCTTTCATTTCGGGCGGATAAGCATCTAATCCATCCTGAAAAGTAAGTGCTTGCATATCAAACAGTTTAATGTTTCCGTTTCCGCTTACGGTCAATTTCAGTGTCGTACCTTCATCAGTTTTTATGCTTTCGTTTGTCAAACTCGCGCTTATCTTAAATTCTGAGCCTACCAATCCCGAAAAATTTTCGGGTTTTCCGGCGGGCAGCGGTTTTACGGTTATTGTTCGTGAAGATGAACTTACTGTAGTTTGTTTGTTGTCATAAACATCAACAATTCGTCCGAAAAAATCGCGTCTTTGCCCGATTTTATATTGATAAATGGCTTCAATTTCCATAGGCGAAATATTGAGTTTTCCGGAGTTTTGAGGAATCAGCAAATCTTGACGTAATAAGCCTGAATTGTATATTTTGTTGTTGAATTTTTCTCGTTGCAAACTGATACGTGAGGGAGAAGGCAGCTCTGCACGCCAAAAACCTGTGTAGGTCGGGGCTAAACTTCCGAGGTCTCTCAGTTCGACATCTTTTGCATAAATTTTTACGGCAGCCACAAGCGGTTCGCCCTGATAAATCTCTGTTTTATTGAAACTTACATTTAAAAACAACTCTTCGGAGCTTGGTGTTTTAGCATCATTTCCCGAAGTTCCGTTTTGAGGGGAAGGTGTTGCTCCTGCTCCGCTTTTAATAACTTCAATAGCGATTTCATTGGATGTGTACGTTTTGCCATCAACGGTAACTAATGCTGCACCAATGGTAAATTTGCCTTCTTTTTCGGCAAGAAGTGTGTAAGTATATCCGGTTTCTATTGTCTGTAACATTTTTCCGTTCACAACGGTCATGATTTGACTTGTTGATGAATTGGGTCCGGACAATACTCTGAAATCGGAAATTTTTGGTGCTCGAAATCCTGTAGCAGAAGCGTTTACGGTAAAACTCAGCCGGAACATCTCTCCCACTTCCACAACTTTTTCAGAAGTTGCCTTAAACGTTACTTGTGCAAAACTTTGAACAGAAAATAATATCGAAAAAATTATAGATAATAGTTTATTCATAAGCCGTGAATTATTTTCGGTCTGCAATATTACGAAAATTATTCACCGAAATAAATCTTGTTAGCAAATTTTAAGATTTTGTAAGCAAAATAAACAGTTTTTTTCACTGACAAAAGATGTAAGAATTTAGACATTAGACCTAAGTATTGAA
>DYOJ01000449.1 GCA_020720705.1 Acetofilamentum sp. | reverse complement strand
AAGCCGGTCGAATTATACGAACGGCTTTTTTGGTTTTTAATATGGTTTGAGAATATTACTATTTTTTCTTCTTGAGTTCTTTAAAAGCAAATTCGACAGCAAGTTCAATTTCAGCTTCTGCCGATGAGGGGTTTGCTGCACGTCCTTGTCCGCTGTACAGCAATGCTGCATTTATATCATAAATTTCAATATTTACTCTGATAGGGTAATCGGTTTGTTCACGTGAAATTTTGGAGATAACAAAAGCATCGGCTTTCAATTCTTTTGCAACTTTCTGAGCAAGCGAAGCATCCATTGTATTTAGTCCGCCATATTTGTAAGTATTTGCCTTAATTCTTACATTCCGATAATCACTGATTATCGAAAAACTTGATTTGGCACTCAATTCCGTAACAATGTCTTTGTAGGTTGTTTCGGACAAGGTATTGTTACCTGTTTCATCCAAATTATCGGTTATCGGAGGTAACACTACCGTTTTATAGGAACTTGTGCCTTTGTAACTTGAGGTAACCACACCTTTGGAAAAGTACTTGGGAGAGCAAGCTGTTAACAAAACAGCGAACAAGGTGACGACTGAAAATATTAATTTTTTCATATTTTTTATTATTTTGATTTCTATTGTGCTTTAATTTTTGCAATAATTTCTTTTTTAGCTTCAATCTCCGGATTTCTCACCCCTTTGGGTGTAAAGGTCATCTGCCTTCCATATAGAATTTCGCGACTTGGTGCCTGGGTTTTAAAATTCGGAATTGCAGTCGCGCTTTTGAGTACCAATTTGTATGCTCCGAATTGACTGCTTTTTGAACGCAAAACAAGTTTAAAATACTGATCAACGGTTGTCATTTGAGGCTCCCCGATTGTTTTTGAATCTGCAATCAGTTGCTCAATAAAATCAATAAAATCCATGTCATCTAAATTGAAACTGTAAAATCTCAATTCGTAAGGAGCACCGCTTTCAACCCACGAACCTATGTCGGTATTAAATTGCAACATCAATCTGTCGAAACCTAAGTCAACGGCATCAGCAATGGCTAAGCGTTCTGCTTCCGGCTTATCTTTATGTACCTTAGTGTCTCCTCTAAGTATAACAGTTCCAAGGTTTCGCCAATTGCAACCGTCAAAAGTTTTGGCATCAATCGTAACTTGACTTGCCCACAAACCACCTGCTTTTTCTTCGGTTTTAATAAAAATATCTTTAATTTGAATCACAAATTCTGAGTTTGTGTACATCGCTACTTGACTCAAATATTCTATCTCGTTGGTATTATTTGTAAAACTAACCGCTTTTGCATATAGAGCTGCTTCTGTTCTGCTGTATCCTTTGTCGTTCAACTTTTCGTTCATGCGCTCGTAAGTAAAATCATAATTGACTTTTTGAGCGGGTGTGAGCGTTCTCGGGTCATAGATTACGATAAAATTTACACCGCCTATCATTTCTGAAAGTGTTTTAGCATCTTCCACCATTGGCTCAAGACTGACGGTTGCTTTTATTTTGACCTCGTATTTTTCGGGAAAGGGAATTTCTTCCAGTATAGTACTTGATTTTACGTAACCGTCCGTTCGGGTTGAAATGGCATCGTTTAGAGTCATAAAATTTTGAACTTCGGTTGATGATTTAAGGTGAACGCCGCCCACTTGTGAAACGGCATTTCGCAACGCATCCTGAATTGCATCTTCTCGGGCTTTCTTTTTATCCGTTCCGAAACCTACACCTTTCACTTCAACGGTTTCCTCTGTTTGGGCAAGCAAAGAGGCAAACAGAAAAAATGTTGCCAGAAATAATAAAACATGTTTCATATTGTCAATCTTTTTTAATTAGAAATCAGTTACATAAGCATTAATACAAAAGAACCTACTTTTGCTATGTTTGAGGCAACTTTTTGCCAGTTTATTTTTTTTGCTCCGGGTGCCTTGTCTAAGTCGAGTTTAATTTTACCGCCCGAAGCATCTAATACATCAATGATTTTAGTTCCTTTGTCGTAGCCGGAAGCTTCAAAAGCATCTTTCGTTAATTTGAGATATTGCGGAAACTGACCGTTTTCAGCATTGTAGTATTTGCTGAAATCAAGAAGTACGTTACCGTCTTCGTCAAGAATTTGAGGAAAAAGTGCAGGGTCAAGTTTTTTTCCGTTCATATTAAACGCAATTTGTTCCGAAGGGGAGTTGTCAGAAGCCGGTAATTTAGACGGTTTTATTCCCATGGCGTTTTGGATGATACCTGCAACTGATTCCTTCTTGCCTTTACTTTTTTTATAGAGCGGAACGCGCATACGCACTTCAACCAAGCCGTCTTCAAAAATAGGTTCGCCGATAATTTCGGCTCCTTGCAGAACACCTTCGAGGCGCGAATAGATGTAATCACCATCTGTAACCATATTTTTCACGGTTGTTTCGCCAACAATTTTTACTCCTTTTATACATTCAAGTAAATTGCGCTGAGCATCAACAACTGCACCTCTGCGCGCCATTGCTTTTGCTTGTGCTTTGTTCGGAAATTTTACCGTATCAATCACACTCCATCCCTTGGCTTCAATGTATTGAGTTGTCCAATCCACGTGTGAAGTGTCATCACCCACAATGACATGATTGTCAGGGACGATTAACGTGCTGTCTCCGTCGAAAATAAATTGCGCACGAACGGTTGAGAATGTTAAGAATAAAATGCTGATAATAAAGAAAATTTTGTTTTTCATATTTTTTTTAATTTAAAAGTAAAAGTAGTAAACGATTTTCTATAATGCAATATTTTATCGCTAAAACTAAAAAATAATTTATTGAAAAGTTGTATGTAGTTATAAATCTGTTATTTGAGTAGTCGTGTTGTGTTGTATAACAGATTTTATCTCATTTTCCGAAATAGCCTGAATTATTCACAAATAATTCGGAGTTTAAGGTTCAAAGTTCACAAAGTAAGTGTTATGACAAGCCTCTTCTGACGTTTCCATGTCCTATCGGACGATGGAAAG
>DYOJ01000448.1 GCA_020720705.1 Acetofilamentum sp. | reverse complement strand
TAATTACCAAAATCGGCGAAAATGCGCCAATCACGCTTTTCGCCTGCACGCGATAAGGTAGAAACATTGACATACTGCTTTATGCCCAAATGATAAAGATGCTGTTTGTGTGCTTTCAAACAAATGCAAATGCTGTTTATTGAGTTCAGTCCTGTAATTTGACCGAAAAGCAATTGCAGAAAGTGATTCCAACTGTTTAGTTCGTGAGCGCGATAATTGCCAAAGTAGCGTTTTACACATTTGTCGAACTCGTATTTGTTAATAAATGACGCGAATTGAGAGAAAACAAATTTGCCTGTATTCATAATTTTACACGATAAACGGGTAAAATTACGGTCTTCATTTCAAATCAAAAAATCAAAGAACGCATGTAATATATTGTATTTCAATATAATACTATTAAATTTTAAAAGTTAACGCAAAACTACTATTTTAAACTATTTATTTCTTTTTGCATTTGTAAAATCATTATTTGCTGTTCTCGGATTAATTCTGTTAAATTTTCAATTTTCAATTGTTGTTCTGTATAAATATTGTTTTGTTTATCAATCATAATTTGTTGTTCCTGAACCGATTTCACCAAAGGCATAATAAAATCAGTGTAACGTAAAGCGTAAACTTCATTATTTGATTGAGGAATATCTATACCTGAAAAATCGGTCCATCCGCTGAGCGTCATTGCCTCTTCGACATCTTGTGCCAAAAACCCCACAAATTTAGTGTGTTTAATTTGTGAATGGTCTATGTTTGATAATAAACTATCCGGAGTTCCCCAAATTTTGTGAAGTTTTTCCGGATTTTCGGTATAAGAAACAGGTTTTAAACGCATGATAAAATCCAGACCAACGACATTATCTTCAATATTTTCTTTAAAACGTTTGTCTGAATATGTTGTAATTCCGCTAACCTGTGCACGAATTTGAGTTACAGCGGTATTACCAAGCAAAACCTGATTATCGCTCGAACATTCGCCGTTTGTAATGCCTGAGCCGAGCATGGTAACATTTGAGCGAGACACTGTCGGATAAGAAAATGCTCCTACGAACGTACATGTTGTAAAATTTTGTCCGGATGCACCATATCCGCTGTAATTGCCCAAAGCTGTATTATCATTTCCCGCAGAGTTGTTGTTCAACGCCAGGTAACCGACAGCGGTATTCTTTGCTCCGTCTACATTATTGGTAAGAGCATAAGTTCCGATAGCGGTATTTTCATGACCCGATGTATTTGAAAAAAGAGCAGAATATCCGGAGGCGGTATTATTATTGGCGGATGTATTTCCATACAAGGCATATTCTCCGGTTGCAGTATTTTTACTGCCCGTAATGTTGCTGCTGAGAGTCGCAAAGCCAACTGCTACATTGTCAAAACCTGTTGTATTAAGATATAGTGCATAACATCCAAAAGCTGAGTTAAAATTCCCTGTTGTGTTGGCATATAAAGTTCGGAAACCGACCGCCGAGTTATTATTTCCGGTTGAATTTGTAATAAACGATTGAAAACCAATTGCGGTATTGTTATTATTACTTTGGTCATCGCTCCGACCGGCTTGATACCCGAGGAATACACAACCGTCTGCGGCACTTATTCTTCCTGATTTTTCATTGTTTACTTTAAAATTTAATGACACATTGTCTGTTGTTCCGATAAAATTTGTGCCGTCAACAATACCAGCATTACCGAATAGTGTCCAATCCGACGAAGCCCCCACGAAACTGCCTGCACGTTTAGAAATTACGCCGTTTGCATCAACGACCAATACATCGGTTTGAGCCGTTGTTTGTAATCCTTCCAATCGGAGCGGGTCGGTTGCTGCAAAAATATGCAGTTTATTAGACGGATTTGTTGTTCCGATTCCCACATTTGCAGAATTATTGATATACAAAACAGAAGTTCCTCCGCCGGGTCCTACTCTTACATTCAATCCAGCGTAAGTATTCATTTTTATCCCGTCCCAAGCTCCTTCGTTATCAATATTAAGGGCATTATTGTAAATTATATGGTTGTTGTCAGACGCAACAGACGAAAAATTTATTGCCCCTCGATTTACTTGGATTTGATATTTGTCGGCAGAATTTGTGCTCATTCTAATCACAATATTTCCGTAAACATCAAGCATTTGAGTCGGATTTGTTGTTCCGATTCCCACATTTCCGTTGTCGAAAACAGAACCGGCAACCAAAGCCGAGCCGTTCCATTTTGCTAAATAATTGGTTGTATTAGCTCCTATTTCGGGGTCAGTTTCCGAAAAACTTGTCAGATATCCGGCACTTGCATGATTTCCCCAACCGTAAGCCGTGTTCCAAAGAGATGAATTTCCTCCGGTTGCTGTAATCACTCCGTTTACATCTAATTTTGAAGTCGGATTTGTTGTTCCGATTCCCACATTTGCAGAATTATTGATATACAAAACAGAAGTTCCTCCGCCGGGTCCTACTCTTACATTCAATCCAGCGTAAGTATTCATTTTTATCCCGTCCCAAGCTCCTTCGTTATCAATATTAAGGGCATTATTGTAAATTATATGGTTGTTGTCAGACGCAACAGACGAAAAATTTATTGCCCCTCGATTTACTTGGATTTGATATTTGTCGGCAGAATTTGTGCTCATTCTAATCACAATATTTCCGTAAACATCAAGCATTTGAGAAGGTGTCGAAGTCCCAATGCCCACTTTACCGGCATTGTAATAAATGTCGGCACCGTTGCTAAGCCATTGCGAAGTTTCGGAAAGCGTTTTCCAAGTTCCGGCGTAGTAATAAAAACCCGGCGTATTGTCGGTTTGGTAAATCATTAAACCATTTGCAGGTGAGGCAATTGCATTACGTTCGACTTGTGTCATGCGTGGAATAAGCAAGCCTTTTGAAGTAGATTTTATATCCAACATTGCGGAATTTTCCGGCGCAGAACCGTCTGTATTTATCCCCACATTTTGCGAGTAAGCCGTTGTAAATATGCTTATTACAA
>DYOJ01000447.1 GCA_020720705.1 Acetofilamentum sp. | reverse complement strand
GTCATATAATTCTCAATGCTCGGATAAAGTTTTTATTTTTTTGATAAACAGAAATAATTTTTTGAGAACAATGAAAATTATAATTGTAAAAATGTAAAGTTTTGTATGCTTCTTATGTGAAAAATATCCGGTATTCATTGCTGAAATTGAAATTATTTATACATTTACACCAAAATCTCGTACAATGGGCAAGTTATATTTGACATCAATATTTGTATTCTTGGCATTATTCAGGCTTTCGGCACAAATACCGAGTATCGAATTGTTGGAACATAATCTTAAAAATTCCGAAGGCACCGAACGTGTTAAAATTCTTGGAAATCTGGCAGAAGCCTATTTGGAAACTGACAATGCTAAAGCTGTTTTGTATGCTTTAAGAGCTATTAAACAAATTGAAGACGAAGCACTTAGCCCCAATACTTTGGTCTCATCCAATATCTACAATACTTTAGGAGCAGCCTATTTTTACGAACAAGATTACTCCAAAGCATTAGAGTATTATGAAACTGAATTTAAGATATTGAATAATAGCTCGTTCGCAAAAGATATAGCGGGAGCTTATCATAATTTGGCAATCGTTTCACAAAAGTTAAAAAATTACGAAAAAGCAACGGAGTTTTTGGAAAAAGGACTGTCTATAGCTTTGGAAATCAAATCGCCCGAGTTACAAAAGCAGTTTTACAAAGCCAGATATTTACTTTTCAACGAAATCGGAAAATCCGAAACAGCATTAGATAATTTGGCTAAATATACTGCCCTGCGTGATTTCGAAGTTGATAAAACACAAACCGAATTAAATATTCTTAGAAAAACTACAAGCACGCCAAGAAATACAAAATACAGAGATACAGCACATTACGCTGACCAAACCGAAATGCTTAAACTCGAAAATGAATTTCTGAAACGTCAAGCAGAATTAACTAAAACCAAAGAAGAACTGAATCGAACAAAAACACAAAATAACAGAGCAACATTTGTTCTCGGCATCTTGATTATCGGACTACTCGGCTCCGGCGGTATTGTGTACTACCGAGCAGAAACTAAGCGCAGGCAGGCTTTTGAACAACTTGAAATTCAAGCTGATTTGCTCGAACATGCCACAGAACTTATCTCCGAAAAGAATTTTCAAATTCTCGAAAATATCAATTACGCTCGCCGCATTCAAGACTCAATATTGATTCCGGAGCACGAAATTCGCAAACATCTGCCCGAAGCATTTGTGTATTATCAACCCAAAGAAATTGTCAGCGGCGACTTTTATTGGTTCTCAAAACAAGGAGACGAATACATACTTGCTGCTATTGATTGTAGCGGACACGGTGTTCCCGGCGCATTTATGTCGTTGATAGGCTATACGTTACTGAATGAAATTGTGAACGAAAAACATATCACCAAACCCGACCGTGTGCTCAAGCATTTACACGTAGGAGTGATGGCTGCATTACACAATGCCGGCTCCGACACCTCCGACGACGACGGAATGGACATGTCCCTTTGCACCATAAACACACGTCTTAAACGATTCCAATTTGCCGGAGCAAAAAATCACCTTTACGTTTTACAAGGCGATAAGCTCAAAGTTCTAAAGGCAAATCACCACACTGTCGGCGGGCGACCGATGCGCGAAGACATCAAAGTTGAATTTACATCTTACGACTTCATGTACGACGAAAACACAAGCATCTACATGCTTTCGGACGGTTATTTTGACCAATTCGGCGGTATTGAGGACACTAAATTTAACTCAAAACGATTCAAAAAACTATTGATTGACAATAGAGAACGTCCGATGGAAGAACAAAAAGAAATTATCCGAAATACCCTTATGGAATGGAAAGGAACCCGCGAACAAGTGGATGATATTTTGGTACTCGGCGTAAAGTTAGACGGGTAAATATCCTGCAATAATTAAAAAAAAGAATCAAGATAAAAATCTGCAACTCTTTGAAAATCAATGAGCGAGAAACGGGGCTCGAACCCGCGATATTTAGATTGTGAGCAGTATACAATTTACAAATAATAGCAAAGTTACACGAATAGAATATACATCATTGAAATGTAACACTCATAAACACTAACCGATTAACCACCTTTACGGTAATGAGATAGCATACAACATGACGAAATTATCGTTGAATAGCAGCGTGTTATATCTTGTATCGGTGGTTCTTGATAATGTAAAACACAAAATGCCCGTTTTTTAGGCGGGCTTAGGGGTTTGGTTTCTGGGTTAATTAGTGCTTTATGAGCTAACGCCTTCGGTTATTAAGCTAAACATGCCTAAGTCAACGATTTCTTTGCTTGAAACATGACTTTTGCAATACATTTTCTTACCGTTTTGCGAAACCCTCGGTATTTTTAGGGCACATTTATTTTTGATAGTTGTGTCGAAATGCGAACAACTACTTTTTATTGCAGGACAGATTTTGCTCATAATTTAAAAATCTCTACCAAGTTGCCCCTGTGTTTTAATACTTGCCGAATCACACTTCGGACATTTAGTACCGGTTTTTTTGCAGTAATTGCAAAATCTTTTTCCGCATGATTTGCATTCATAATACGTTGTGGTGTGTTGAACGCCAAACGCTTTTCCCGGACTGTGTCCGCAATTTTCACATTTACCTGATGCCATAATACATTGTTTTAAATTTTGAATAATTGACTATTTTTTATTACTAACGTTCTTGCAATCATATCATGTAGTGAACGATTATACTTATCAAAAAGAGGAAACAAAACCCCAATAATCGTTAAAAATGAAAAGCCTTTTATTATAAATCTGAAAGTAGCTCTTGCAACGGTACTTAATACAGTATTTCATTCTGTTTCAATAATTTAAACCTAAATTCTATGTTTTTGTAGCAACTAATAGGTTTTGCAAGTATTTATCTATCAGCCACTTATATTTTTACTCATTTTATATTTCGTGATTGATTTTTTTTAGCTTATTTTCACCAAGTAATTGATTTAGAAAACGTAAC
>DYOJ01000446.1 GCA_020720705.1 Acetofilamentum sp. | reverse complement strand
TCAAATTAGAAATATGAGTGTAACTGATTGGAATTTAGCAATCTGAGTCTAAAATCTACCGGAGTATTAAACAAAACGAAAGTCTAATCATTTAAACTGACTTTGGAGAGTTACTTATTGATTTTTCGTTTTTAAAATCTTAATTCTGACAATATATCAACTTTATAACTGAGTATTCATTAAAATTTAAAAGAAATGAAAATCAAATGTTTATTTTTGGTGACGGCAATGATTGGTTTTGCCCTGAGTATTTCTGCTCAAAATGTGATTACCGGTAGAGTGCTTGATGCAAAGTACCACGACCCGCTACCCGGAGCAACAGTATCAATAAAAGGACAAACTGATTTTACAATTACGGGGTTGGACGGGGCTTTTGAGCTTGAAGTCTCCGAAGATATGTTAACGATTGTCTTTACCTTTATCAGTTTTGAAAGCCAAGAAATTGAAGTAACAACGCTCGGGAGTACCACAAACATGGGAATTATCTACCTGAAAGAGAGTGATATAACCATGAAAGAAATTTATGTGATTGCCGACCGGGCAAAGGAGCGCGAAACCCCGGTGGCGGTTTCAACCATTGACAGAAAAGAAATCGAAGAACAACTCGGCTCGCGTGATGTGCCGCTGGTGATGAACAACACGCCGAGTGTTTACGCTACGCAAAGCGGCGGCGGCGCAGGCGATGCGCGCATAAACGTGCGCGGTTTCAACCAACGCAATGTGGCAATTATGATAAACGGTGTGCCCGTGAACGACATGGAAAACGGCTGGGTATATTGGTCAAATTGGGACGGAATTTCCGATGCCGCATCCTCCATTCAAATGCAACGCGGTATGAGTGCTGTTAATTTGGCGACACCCTCCATCGGCGGCACGATGAACATTATCACCAGCCCGACAGGCCAACAAGCCGGCGGCTCTGCCAAAGTGGAATACGGAACCGGCAACCTGATGAAAACATCCCTCACCGGACATACCGGCATGATTGGCGAAAAACTTGCACTGAGCACAAGTTTGGTCTATAAACAAGGCGACGGCATTATGGACAAAGCTTGGACAAAGGCTTATGCTTACTATTTCGGCGCTTCGTACTCGGTAAACAAATTGCATAAATTAGAGCTTTTTGCACTCGGAGCACCCCAGCGACACGGACAAAATTCCTACAAACAAAACGTTGCCTCTTATAATACCGACTTTGCTAACAAAATCGGTGCAGACAGCGCCGTAGCTTCGCATCGGTTTATCGAACAAGGGCAAACTTTCAACCAAACATGGGCACCGATTTCGGGCTATGAAAGCAAACAGTATTGGAACGGAAAAACACACAGCCGTTATTCAGACGACTATATGAATGTGGTGGAAAACTATTTTCACAAACCACTCGTAAATATGAATTGGTATGCGCGCTGGGCATCGAATTTGACGCAATATACCACCGTGTATTATTCCGGCGGAACAGGCGGAGGAACAGGAACTTTCGGGAAAATATACCGACGTGATGCAGACGGCAGACTCGGAGATGCCGACCACAAATACTCAGCGGGTCCGTCGCCTTATGCTTTTGATTTCGACACCACAATTGTGGTAAATCAGGCACCCGCAGGCACCTATTACATGGACAAAAAACCGATAACCAAAGCCGAGGGCGAATCTATCGGTATTATGCGAAACAGCGTGAATAATCAATGGACTGTCGGGGCTTTGTCAAAATTGCAACTACTTGTAGGTGAGAATATTAAAGCAGTTGCCGGTGTAGATTGGCGCACCGCAAAAATCTTCCACTTCCGTGAAGTGCGCGACCTTATGGGCGGCGATTATTTCATTTATAAACTCAACCAATTTGACATATCCGACGACGACTACAAAAAAGTTCTCGGCGACAAAATTGACTACAATTTTACCAATACCGTGGATTGGATTGGAGGATATTTACAAGGCGAATACTCTTCGGATGCCGTAACAGCTTATGTTACAGGAGGATATTCTGCAATAAAATACAGCTACACCAACCATTTTGTGCGTGCCGAAGCAGATACAACCAAAGAATTGTATGCCGAAACGAAACAACTGCCCGGATTTCAGCTCAAAGGAGGTTTTGCATACCGCCCAATCACCGGGTTAAATATTTTTGTGAACTACGGAAATATCTCAAAATCACCGATTTTTGATAACGTTATTAACGACATAACCGCGTCCGTTGCCACCGACCCGACCAACGAATTGTTTAACGCCGTGGAAGGTGGTATTTTCTACGAAAACGAAGATAAAACCTTGGATATCAGAGCGAATTATTATTTTACACAATGGAATAACCGAACAATGAGTGTCGAAATTTTCAATCCGGACGGCTCGGAAGGCTATGTGTTTGTCGAAGGCATGAATCAAAGACATAAAGGTGCTGAGTTTGAAGCCATGTTTCAACCTGTCAAATATTTCCGCATCGGAGCGTTTGCCTCATTCGGAAATTGGGTCTATACCAACAATGTTTCGGGACAATACAAAGATTATTCCACCGGAAACGAAGACACGGTAACATACAATTACAACGTTAAAAACCTCAAAGTAGGCGATGCACCGCAAACCCAATTCGGAGCGCAAATCACAGTTTTTCCGATAAAAGGCTTGCGCATTCAGGCGGACTACCGATACTACGACAATTTTTACGCCGATTGGGACCCGTTTACGCGAACGGATGAGGCAGACATCTCACAAGTTTGGAAAACACCCGCTTACGGTATTATGGATTTTCACGTATCGTATGATTTGCCGCTTAAAGGAAAAGTAGGACTCAGTATTTTCGGACACCTTTTTAATGCTTTGGACGAAATTTATGTGCAAGATGCCACCGACAACAGCAAGTATAATGGCTATTACGGCACCGAAAACGCCCTTTCGCACACAGCAAATTCGGCAGATGTATATCTTGGCTTACCCCGATTTTTCAATGCCGGCTTGAGTGTCAGGTTTTAGAAAAATTATGT
>DYOJ01000445.1 GCA_020720705.1 Acetofilamentum sp. | reverse complement strand
ATACCCATTGCCGTTGCAACACAACCTGCTAATGCACGACCGCCGGGTCCGGCTTCGTCCACGGGGCAGGCGCCGTTCCAGCCGTCTGCTTGGTCCCATAGAATATCGCCGGCTAAGGGCGATACGGATTTTGCGTCCGCTTTAACATTGGGCGCAAAATTTGTTTGATTGTAAATTGCCCATAGTTTTGCAATTTCATCGGCTTGTTTTACATCGTTTTTACTTGCATATTCAATTTGTTCGGTGTAAGTTTGAAACCAAGCAACAACATGTTCCGGCTGATTCTCGGTCTTAAAATTATTGTCAAGTGAATAGCCTATAATCGGAAAAAATTTATCGTCCGCCGATACGATAACAAATCCATTCGGTGAGTTTTCAAACACATAATAAGCCGTAAAATCAGATTTTGTTTCAATATGTTTAAGGCTTAAATTAATAGAATATCCTTTTCCCAAACTTCGTTCGGTCAGATAGTTTTTTGCTGTTTGCAACGCTTCAGGTATCGGTATATGTTTTGCCGAAACTGTCAGGCTCAATAAAATGAGCACAATAAATGTTGGTATGATTCTTACATTCATGTTATTAAATATTTTTAATTGATAAATTTCATACCGTAAAGATACAAAAAAAAAATTAAGTTGCTACAAAGCATTGAAAAAAGATGTATTTTTTTAGAATTTAAGACATTTTTGTTTGTTATAAGAGAAAAATCATACAAACTTATGCACTTATGAGTCCGGTCTAAAAAGCCTGTTTTATTTTAGCTAAACAATCTATATGCTTGATTATCAGTATTTTTGAAAATATTTTATAATTTACGTAAATTGCTTATTATCAGCAATTTAACTTTACAATCTTTCAACTTTATGACTTTTTATACTGAACTCACTTATCAATAAAAAAAAAACGACCTGAATCGTTAAATTCGGGTCGAAAAATTGTATGGATTTTGAAAACGATTTTATTCGGGTAATACCGGTGCTGTTTGGACATCGGCAGGAATATTCCCCGTGAGTGTTTTCAGGAAGGTTACGATTTCGGAAACCTCTGTTGCCGATAAATCTTTATCGAAAGATTCTTTTCCCATAATTTTGACGGCATCTTCGAGTGTCGGTGTGCCTCCGTCATGGAAATAGGGATAGGTTTTTTCAACATTTCGGAGCGAAGTCGTACGGAACATATACGTATCTTTTTCGTCTTTGGTTACCTCAAAACGTCCTTTATCTTTTCCGTTGTAAACAAATTTTTGGAACGAATCTCCGCCCAACGTTGCACCTCGGTGGCATGCTACACATCCGACATTGATAAATGTTTCCAGTCCTTTTATTTCTTCGGCGGAAAATACATTTTCGCCGCTTAAATATTTGTCGAATTTTGAAGGCGTAAGCAGGGTTCGCTCAAATGCGCCGATGGCTTTTCGCATATTTTCGTAGGTTATCGGGTCTTTACTTTCCGGGAATGCAGCCTTAAACTGTTCGGTATAGCCTTTGACTTTCTTCAACTTATCAACCATAAATTTCTCAGACGGGATATTCATTTCTATCGGATTTAAGACCGGACCGCCCGCTTGTGCTTCCACATCGGGTTCTCTGCCGTCCCAAAATTGGGTACCGAGCAGGGCTGCATTGAAAACAGTAGGCGAATTTCTTGTTCCGTTTTTTCCGGCATCTCCGGGCGATGTAGGTAGGTTATCTACCCCGAAAGTAGCCAAATTATGGCACGTATTGCAACTGTTGTTGCCGTTTTTCGATAATCGGGTATCAAAATACAGGGCTTTCCCAAGCTTAATTTTGGCTTCGTTCAGCACATTCTCGGGGTTTTCCGCTTTGGACGGCAAAACGGCGAACATCGCTTGTGCTTTTTCCCTCACGACATCTTTTTGCTCGGCAACAGTATCGTTTTTCGGGTCGTTCTTTGGCTCGCTCGAACAGCTTGCGGCAAAAATTGCAAATAAACTTGCAAGTAAATAAATCTTTTTCATGATATTTAATTTTTTGTGGATATATTTGCTTGTGAAAACAATGCAACAAAATTAGAAAAGTTATCCGGAATTTTTGGCGATTTGTGGATTTTTTTTTAAACGCATCTGTTATGTGAATTAATTGCGGATGTGAAAACTATTGATTTTTTCTTCTGTTTTGAAATAAATCAATGAGCCTACTCCGAAACGTGTTTTTAGCCGCTAAGCGGTTTTATAAGTATCTGATTATCAATAATGAGTTTTTCTTAAAATAACCGCTAAGCGGCTTATCGGAGTGGACTCATCATTCAATTACAATCACAATAGTCCGTTAATATTTTATGTAAGAAATTGATTTATAGAAAATTAGACAGTATATTTTCTTGGATTAGATTATTATTGTAACTAATTGGATTTAAGCGATTTGAGTCTAATGTCTAACATCTAAATTCTAAAATATAACGAAGTTTTGAATCAATTACAATCAATTACAATCAATTACAATATGTCAAAATCAATTCATGCCGTAACAGGTGCTTTCGGATATTCGGGCAAATACATTGCCAAGTCTTTGCTCGAAAAGGGGGAACAAGTTATCACGCTTACAAACTCGCTTAGTCGCCCCAATGTATTCGGAGACAATTTGAAAGCATACCCGTTTAATTTTGAAAACCCCGATGCACTTGCCGAAAGCCTTGCCGATGTGCGTGTGCTGTATAATACGTATTGGGTGCGTTTCAATCATAAAAATTTTACGCATGCCGATGCCGTCCGGAATACAAAAATATTGTTTCAAGCCGCTCAAAAAGCCGGTGTCGAAAAAATTGTGCATGTGAGTATAACAAATCCTCGACCGGATTCCGATTTGGAATATTTCAGCGGAAAAGCGGAATTAGAGCAAGCATTAAAAGCAACCGGTATTGCATACAGCATTTTACGACCAACCGTAATTTTTGGTCAGGAAGATATTTTGCTAGTTCGACTTTACGAAGTTAAAGATTTCGGCAAAGTTTGTGCTTAGAATAGTTT
>DYOJ01000444.1 GCA_020720705.1 Acetofilamentum sp. | reverse complement strand
AAATGCAATAAGCGTCCACGCTTTTCTTTTGCCGGCATAACTTCGTAAAGTAGAAGTAGTTAGTATTTAGATATAATATTGAAATTTAGCATAATACGAATAAAAATAGTATAAACTTTTTTTTTAAGGCATACTTTTCAATATTAACGTTTCACTTCGGGATAAAAAGCATCTTCGATATGTTCCACATCATAACCATCTCCTTTTTTAACAATAGACAAAATATCGAAACGTGCTTCCAAATCAATTTCGTAACGATTTATATAGGCGTTTGCAGCTTGGATTATTAATCGCTGTTTGGTACGGTTTACAGCTTGAAATGGTTGTTGGAAATACGTTCCGCTTCGAGTTTTCACTTCAGCAAACACAATTGTATTACTTTTTGACGCAACAATATCAAGCTCCAAATGTCCCGAACGCCAATTTTTTGCCAACACAGAATACCCTTTGTTCGTCAAAAACTCACTTGCAATATGTTCTCCGGCATTTCCTAAATCAAAATTATTTTTCATTTCAAAAATTATATTATATTTGCTGTATAATATTCTTTACATATATGCGTATGAAACACTTTACAAAGATACATTTTTTTCTGATTTTCGGCGTTATCTTAAGTTTTTCAGCGATTTTGCCCGATGGTTCTCAAAATTTTCAAGGCTCGATTCGTTACAAAAAGATTAGCCTGAGTGATACGACCTATTTACAGTATCATATAAAAAACAGACAAGTTCGTATTGAAAAATATGCGCAAGATGGTGAATTTCTTGAATTTACGATAATTGATTTTGACCGCAACAGCTTAATTATTGCCGACCCGAAAGAAAAATTGTTTGTCAGGAAAAAATTAGATGCACCCGGAATAAAAACCTTACAAGTATCAGTAGATGTTCAAAATACAGGAAACTATAAGTACATACAAGGTTACAAATGTTATCAATGGTTGGTCAAAAATAAGGCACAGAATGTTGTTGTTTCATTTTGGGTAACCGATTCGCATTACGATTTTTACGATGCTGTTTTGAAAAGTTTATCCGAAACCGAAAAAATCTCGGATTATTACTCATATATTTCAGGAAATCAAGGTTTTATACCCTTACAATCCGTAGAAAACACTTGGCTCAGAGACCATCGGATGTCCTTAACGGCAGAAAAGATAGAAATGAGGGAATTGCCCGATAAACTTTTCGATATACCTGAGAATTTTGAGGCTTTTGAATAGAAAAAAGCATATTTTGTAAAAAAAGCATTGCAAATTTGCAATCTGTTTTTAACTTTACACCTTATTCATAATTGCAAACTTTCAGATACACATAATACGCATGGCAAAAATTTTGGTTATTGACGACGAACGTCCGATTCGCAACGCTTTAAAGGATATTCTGGAATATGAAAAACATACCGTCTCGCTTGCAGAAGATGGTATCAAAGGGCTTAAAATTTTGGAGAAGGAAGAGTTTGATGTCGTTTTGTGTGATATCAAAATGCCCGGAATGGACGGCATAGAAGTTCTGCAAACTATACTCGAAAATGAATACGATACTCAAATTGTAATGATTTCAGGACACGGAACTGTTGAAACAGCCGTAGATGCCATCAAAAAAGGTGCTTTCGATTTTATCGAAAAACCTTTAGACCTGAATCGCCTGCTGGTTACAATCAAAAATGCAACCACGCACAGCAAAGTCGTGAGTGAAAATAAATCACTTAAACGTAAAGTCTCTCAAAAATTTACAATGATAGGGCAGTCGGAAGCACTGCAACAAATAATGGAAATGGTTGATCGTGTTGCCGAAACCGATGCTCGAGTTCTGATAACCGGCTCAAACGGAACCGGGAAAGAACTTGTTGCGCACAGCTTGCATGAAAACAGCAAACGCGCCGATGCTCCTTTTGTTGAGGTTAATTGCGCTGCCATACCGTCTGAACTTATTGAAAGCGAACTATTCGGACATGAAAAAGGTTCGTTTACATCGGCACACAAACAACGCAGCGGCAAATTTGAACAAGCTAACGGCGGAACAATTTTTTTGGATGAAATTGGGGATATGAGCTTATCGGCACAAGCTAAAGTCCTGAGAGCCTTGCAGGAAAACAAAATTTCGCGAGTAGGAAGCGACAGAATGATACCCGTTGATGTGCGCGTGATTGCAGCTACAAACAAAGATTTGAAAGAAGAAATAAAACTCGGTCGCTTTCGCGAAGATTTGTACCACCGATTAAGTGTAATTCTAATTCATGTTCCGACACTCAACGAACGCACCGAAGATATTCCTTTGCTTGCAGAATATTTTATCGAACAAATTTGTTCGGAATACGGCATGGCTAAACGTTCAATTTCGGAAACTGCTATTAAAGAATTACAAAATATAAATTGGACCGGGAATATCAGAGAGTTGCGTAACGTTTTGGAGAGGCTTATTATCCTTAGCAACGATATTATTACCGATACTGACGTTAAACTTTTTGCACAACCGCTGAGCCGATAGTTTTTTTCTACTTTTATAAAAAATTGATTATGAGAATCATTGTAGGAATATTCTTTGCCGCAGCTATTTTTTTAGCATCATGCACAACTCCGACCTATACCATTATGGTGCAAAATACTCACCAATACTGGGATACTTTGGATTATTGCCTTGTAATTTCTGACAACAAAGAACTTTCGTTTACGGACACCACTTGGAATCTCAAACCGAACGATTCTGTTCTTTGGAAATTTCAAGTCATCCGTTCGGATACAAATACCATGTATCGCAAAATCATAGACTTATCAAAGTTCAAAAGCAGGGAACCTTATTTTTTAAAATATGCCCTTGATGTAAAAGGTGAACGTTTAAAAATAGGCTACGAACAAAGCGGTAATCATACAAAATACACCGTTTTGACTATTAAAAATTCCGGCGGCGCATACTATCTCAAAGAATTCGGAACAAATTCTACCGAAACATTTGAAAATAAAACATTTATTGATTTTAAATAGTTTTGTAATA
>DYOJ01000443.1 GCA_020720705.1 Acetofilamentum sp. | reverse complement strand
TGATTAAAGTTTAGCGTGGACGCCAAACGCAAAGTATTTTGTATGTTGCAAGCGTCCACGCTTGCACTTCAACGCATTTAGCCCACTACCAAACTTTAAAATGGTGCATTAAAATATTGAGGTTTTGAATGACTCGTCTAAATTTTGGATATAGGATTCGATTATTGAATTTTTATAAGTTTTTAAAAAAATATTGCCGTCAGATAATTCCAAAAATGTAAATTTATGAACCCACTCTCCGATATTCGCAATTTTGGAGTCTGATGTAAGTTCTTGTATTAAAGGAATATGCCTGTGTCCAAAAATTAAATAATCATAATGTGTTTTTTTTAATAATTCGTTTGCGTATAAAAAAAGCAACTCCTTATCTTGTCCTTCAAACTTGATATACTGCTCTTTTTTCCTTCGTCCGTGCGACCAAGTGTATGCAAGGCTGAACGCAAAATTCGGATGTAAACGAGAAAACAACCATTGCAATGTTTTATTTGTGAAAACTTTTTTTAGAAACTTATAGGATTTATCTCCCGGTCCAAGTCCGTCTCCGTGAGCAATGTAGATTTTTTTATTTTGAATAATAAGGTCTAAATCTTTATAAATCAGTTGTATGCCAAGCTCGTCGGTGAGATAATTTTTCATCCAAATATCATGATTTCCGGTAAAAAAACAAACAGGAATACCGGAATCTGTAAGCTCGGCAATTTTACCGAGAAAACGGACATAACCTCTCGGAACGACATATTTATATTCCCACCAGAAATCAAAAATATCGCCCACAAAAAAGAATTGTTCGGCATCGTGTTTCAATTCATCAATAAGTGCAACAAGTTTTTGTTCACGCAATCTGCTCTGTTCCGCATTTGGTAACCCCAGATGAATATCGGAAAAAAAAAAGGTTTTAGCCGACATAATTGCTTAGATTATCAAAAATTTCTTTAGCAAAATGTCCCAACGAGGGGTCGCGTGCACCTGTTAGCAACAAAACATCTCCGGGGTTAAGTTCGTCGCAAATACTTGAAAATAAATCAGTTCTGTTTGGTATGAAAATCGCTTTTTTCCCTTCTGCAAGAATATCGGAAATTAAATCGCCCGCAGAAATATCTCGGTTTGCAGTGCCTCCGGCATAAAAAATTTCAGACATCAAAACAACATCATTTTGGCGTAATGCGTTGGATATTTCTTGCACAAAATCGGAACGCAAAAACTTTGTCGGACCAAAACCATGCGGTTGAAACCATACAAAAAGCCTACCGTCAGCCGGCTGGCATGCGCGTATTGCTGCCGCCAATTTAACGGGGTTATGTGCGTAATCGTCAATGATTTGCACTCCGTTCACCATGCCGAGTAAACTTGTACGGCGCGAAATTCCCGAGTATGTTTTCAAAGCTTCGGCACATTCGGCGATTGAAACACCGCACAAGGAGGCAGCCGCCACGCTTGCCATTACATTTTCAAAATTATGATGTCCGATTTGGGAAATCTCAAAGGGTATCGCGTTGATTTTAAATGAAATACGAAAATCTTTCTGTGAAAAGTTACTGCCCGCAAATCCGACATCGGACTTGGTTCCGAAATCGAATTGAGTATTTTTTGAATACTTAGATGCAAGGTTATTGTCTTGATTCACAATTAGTTTGTCTGTAACATTGTTTGCAAATATTTCAAAAAGTCGAGCAAGTTCCGCAAGTTCTTTATGGTCTTTTTCAATATTCAAAATAACGCCGATTTCAGGTGTGTAATTTACGATAGAGCCGTCCGATTCGTCTATTTCAATAACAAGCCATTCGCCTTCTCCTGCTACGGCATTTCCGATTTTGCCATGTTGTTCAAGGCTTGTCAAACCGGCACCGGTGATAAGGGACGGCGCAAAACCGGCAAAGTTTAGAATATGATAAACCATTGCGGTTACGGTAGATTTTCCCGATGTGCCTGCAATTCCGATGGTGCGCTTGGTTCGTGCAATTTCTGCAAGCAGTTCCGAACGTTTAACTACCGGAATCCCGAGTTCGAGCGATTTTTGATACTCCGGAACAGTCGGTTCAATCGCCGAAGAAATCACAACAAGGTCAATGCCGGAATGTACGCCGGAAGTATCTTGCGGAAAGCAAGTTATGCCTTGCTCGGTTAATTTTTGCCTGATGTCCGGAGCCTGTCCTTCTGAAAAAAAACGGTCTGAACCGGAAACTGTTTTACCTGTTCCGGCAAGATATTGCGCAATACTACTCATGCCGGCTCCGGCTGTTCCGATAAAAAAAATATTTTGTAAATTGTTGATATTCATTGATTTAATCATAACCATCAACCCTTAAACAAACCTTTCAGTTTTGAACCGAATCCGCCTCTCGACAACACTTCCTCTCGTTTTTCTGCTTGTAATTGTTCGGGAGAGCCGGCATTGAGGAGTTCCCAAATTTTGCTCCAGCCAAGAAACCCGCCTACATTGCGGTCGTCAATATAGACATCTGCATAAATTTTGCGGCTAACTGTTTGTTCCTCAAATACTTCTTCCGGAAAATTTTTATTGGCGGCATAAAACTCAACTCCGTGATTTCTACAAAATTCGACCGCCGCATCCAAATCTTTTCCCGAGCGGTATGACCACAGAATTAAGGTGTGCCCCTGTTTTTGTAATTGTTTAAGTGTCTCAAAAGCAAATAGTTGTATTCGCCCGATTTGCGGGAATTTATGTTCTACAATTGTACCGTCAAAATCAACTGCTATAACCATACCTGAAATTTTTGCGTAAAATTGCAAAAAAAAAATAACTTATTCCAAAGAAAATTTAGAGCAACCTCTGCTATTTAATTCTTGTAAGAAAACTCATAACACATTGAAATTATTTATGTTATAGGAATATTTCGACTTGAATGTTTTATGAAATTCTGTAGAAATTCGATTGAAACTAAATAAAAAACTACGAATGACTACTTAATGACTACTTAATGACTACTTAATGACTACTTAATGACTACTTAATGACTACTTAATGACTA
>DYOJ01000442.1 GCA_020720705.1 Acetofilamentum sp. | reverse complement strand
ATCTCATATCTCATATCTCATATCTCATATCTCATATCTCATATCTCATATCTAACATCTCCATAGACACACAACGAAACACCCTGAGCAGTATTACAGACCTACCTGAACATACGGAAATGGGGTTTCGGTGTTAAAAAAACTGATATAGTGTTAAATTCATACATTTTTTTTTGAATAACCATAAAAACATTTATTTTTACGCCGATATTTTTAGTGGAAAGATTTGATTGCTTGCAACCACTTAAAAAAAATGCTAAAATGTTTGCAAGCCGTATCTTCCATTTTTGCAAACCTTTTAATTTTCAATAACATGCCTTATTTATTCACATCGGAATCGGTGTCGGAAGGACATCCCGATAAAGTTGCAGACCAAATTTCGGACGCATTGTTGGACGAATTTCTCAAACAAGACCCGGATTCTAAGGTTGCCTGCGAAACACTGGTAACCACCGGATTAACCGTATTGAGCGGCGAAGTAAAAACACAAGCATGGGTGGACGTTCAGGAAACTGCCCGCAGAGTAATCAAGCGTATCGGATATACCAAAGCGGAATACATGTTCGATAGTGCTTCGTGCGGTGTAATATCTGCCATTCACGAGCAATCGCCGGACATCAATCAAGGCGTAGTTCGCATGAGCGAAGACGAGCAAGGTGCCGGAGACCAAGGTATGATGTTTGGATATGCCGTAAATCAAACTGACAGCTATATGCCTGTCCCATTGGTGATTGCGCACGAGATATTGGTCGTTCTTGCCGAAATACGACGAGAAGAAGTTCAAATGCCCTACCTTCGTCCGGATGCAAAATCACAAGTTACGGTTGAATACGACGATAACGGAAAACCTGTCCGAATTGATACTATTGTTGTTTCAACGCAACATGACGAATTTGTAATTGAACAAAACGGACTCTCTAAAAAGGATGCTGAAAATCAAATGCTTGAGAAAATTAAGCAAGATGTTTTAGATATTTTATTACCGCGAGTTCAAAATAAATTTGCCGGAAAATTAGACCATCTGTTCGGCAAAAATTGCAAATTGTTTGTAAACCCGACGGGAAAGTTCGTTATTGGCGGACCACACGGCGATACCGGACTCACCGGTCGCAAAATTATTGTGGACACTTACGGAGGCAAGGGTGCTCACGGCGGCGGCGCATTTTCGGGTAAGGATTCCTCTAAAGTGGACCGTTCGGCTGCTTATGCAACTCGACATATTGCCAAAAACTTGGTTGCAGCAGGTATTGCAGACGAAATACTTGTGCAAGTTGCTTATGCCATTGGCGTAGCCCAACCCGTTGGTTTATATGTTAATACCTACGGAACTGCCAAAGTGAAACTTTCAGACGGCGATATCGCTCAAAAAGTAAGCGAGATTTTCGATATGCGCCCGGCAGCAATCGTGAAACGCTTTGGTCTGAAATACCCTATATTTGAAGAAACCGCATCATACGGACACATGGGACGCACACCATACACCAAACAAGTTGAACTCAAACGAAACGGTGCAGTTGTGTTGCAAGATGTTGAGTTTTTTGCTTGGGAAAAATTGGATTATGTCGAAAAAATTAAGACTGCTTTTGTAAGCAGTAAGTAGTGAGAAGTTCGGATTTAGATTGCCTCGTAAAATATTTATAATCAAAATAATACGAGTATTTTCTACTATAAACCTTAAACAGTTTACATTGATGTCGAAGTCCTAAACTTCGGCATCATTTTTTTTTTATGCTATAATAATTTAGGGAAATACGGAAAAATAAGCTGTGTTTTGTCTGCTTAAAAAATATATTTTCAAAATTATTTGGATGTAAAAACTTAAATATTTATCTTAGCACAACCCTTTGATATAAATAAATTTTACATGCCGAAAGAAATAACGCAAACTTTTTCAGATGCTGAAATAGCAGATAATCAATACATTATCAATGAGTTTTACGATTCCGATTATGCAAAGGCTATCGTAAAACACGTTGCATTGCCAATAAATAAAATCTGGTTTCGTGCCGAATTAGTCGGTTTTGATACTTTACCGGAGCGCAACAATCCGGAACGCCCTTTAATTTTGGCAACAAACCATTCAGGAATGGCTTTTCCGTGGGATGCCATGATATTCGGAAGCGTTTACAACGAGCATACTGCTTGGACAAAGCACAGTATCAGAGCATTAACGGCACCGATGTTGTCCAAATCCAACTTGATGAATCCGTTTGCTTTGCCAAATGTCTGGAAACGTTCGGGGGCAATTGATGCCACATTTCTGAATTTTGAAACCATGATGCAACAAAGTGATTGCAATTTGCTTATCTATCCGGAAGGCGTACCCGGTATCGGAAAAGGGTTTAATCGAAAATATCAGTTGCAAGAATTAAAAACTTCATATTTGAGAATGAGTGTCAAATATAAAGTTGATATTGTCTATTTTTATACCATAAACGGCGAGTATATCAACCCGTATTCATACAATTCCAACTTTGTCTCCAGACTTGTAAATGCCATAGGGATACCGTTTTTACCCTTAGGAATAATGACCCCGCTGATATTAATTCAACCTTGGATTTTTTATTTCGGATTTCCCGCAAAACTCACTTATGTTATGGGTGAGCGTATAAAACCTTACGAGATGACAACAAAACCTTACGATGAAATATCTCAAGAAGAATTTAAAGACCTCTCGGCAAAAATACGACAACGCTGGCAGAAAGGCTTGAAAGAAGCTGAAGAAAAATATGGACGTAAACCGTTTAACATTAAAGATTTAAAGTCAAATATCATCCGATATCCCAAGATGTTTTTTAAATCTATGCCGATATTTTGGGCATTTTTGTTTTACGAATTCGAACGGCAATTCCGTACTCGAACTCCCGATAAAATTGATCTAAAAACCGGATTTTTTCGGAATTTCGGTATTCTGTTGCGAATCCCCTTCTTACTTTCTTTTTATATTCCGATTATCGGCTTAATACCCTTAGCTATAAAAGGTTATCGAAA
>DYOJ01000441.1 GCA_020720705.1 Acetofilamentum sp. | reverse complement strand
TGAAATTCATAGTGTTACTAATTCTATTTTACGAAGTTACGCCGGAAAAGGAAAAGCGTGGACGCTTTTCGCATTTTCTATTTGTGTTTTGCGTCCACGCTATACACTTATCGCTTCAAATAATGCTAAAATCGTTAAGTTCGTCTATACTACCTTCTGGGATAGGTTGAGATTTCGATTTGCAGTAATTGACTGATAAACTATTATTTATGTATATTTAAACCATCAACTTTAAACCGTAAACAGTATAGTAAAACTATATGCTTGTTCTCAAAATATCGGAAAACTCCTGAAGTATCATGGCAGTTGCACCCCAAAGTTCTAAATGTTCAAAACACATAAACGGAGCATCAATGGTGCCGTAAATCGTGTTTACGGATTTTGTTTCTTTCCTAAAATTCAACAGTTCTGCCAGCGGAATATGAAAAAGTGTTGAAACTTCGTTTCCGGATGGTCGAAATTCGGGTGTTTCCGGACAAAATCCTACAAACGGAAAAACAGAAAAATTACTGACAGGTATATATAAGGTGCTAAGTTGTGTTATCAGGTTTACATCAGCTGTTTCGACACCAATCTCTTCATAAGTTTCACGCAAGGCTGTATCAAACAAATCTTTATCGTATAGTTCGTATTTTCCGCCCGGAAGGGAGATTTGCTCCGAATGTGCCGATTTGTCTTTGCTGCGTTGTATCAAAGGAAACGTGTATCCGCCCGAGTTGTCGGGACAAATTAGAATCATAACTGCACTTTTGCGAGCACCCGAAGGTTCGGGGGTGTAATCGGCACGGATGCGTCCGGAAGGGGCAAATTTGAGGTGCGATTTTTTACCTGATAATTTATCCGGCGACAAATTTCGGAGTTTTTCGATTGGGTTTGTTTCAAAAATCAACATTATCGGAATCAGGAATTGGGTGTTGGGAATTAGGATTCAATGCCGTTTATTAAGCGAGAGTCTTAACCCTTTCGATTGGTCAAAGACCATCGAACCGGTTGGCATTAAACCGTTTCAAAGGTCTGCGACCATTTGAAAGGTTCTTAATTCTACTTTACGAAGATACGCCGGAAAAGGAAAAGCGTGGACGCTTTTCGCATTTTCTATTTGCGTTTAGCGTCCACGCTAAACTATTCTAAGCACAAACTTTGCCGAAATCTTTAACTTCGTAAAGTCGAATTAACTAAACGCCATTGAATCGTAAACCGTGAACAGAAAACATGACAATAATTTAAAATGTTTCAAAATCAGAATCTTTTGAGTCGTTGAGGCTGATGTCGAAACCGCTTTGGGTATCCTCCGGTCGTGGTTCGTGTCTAATAATATTTGTTTTAGTCGTTTCAGATTTTTTGTGAACTTTGATGCTTTTGACAGAAACTTTTTCTGTAATAAAAAATGAAATTATGTCGGATAATTTCTCAGCTTGTTCGTTGAGGGTTTGCGCATTAAGTGCCATTTGGTCTGCCGATGATGAATTTTCCTGAATAACTTTTGTGAGTTCTGAAATGGCATCGTTTACTTGATTTGCGCCGGCGTTTTGTTCGTTTCCGGCGTTGGCAATTTCTTTTACCAAAATAGAAGTTCGTTGAATTTCCGGCGTGATATTGTTGAGAACTGTTCCGGATTCTTCCGCAATTTTTACGCCCGACTCGACCAACCCGATAATGGCACGGGCAGCATTTTGACTGTCTTCGGCAAGTTTGCGAACTTCTTGTGCCACAACAGCAAATCCCCTGCCTTGCTCGCCTGCCCGGGCAGCCTCAATCGCCGCATTTATGGCAAGGATGTCGGTTTTTTGTGCAATTTGTCCGATAACAGTTACGCGCTCGGAAATATTACGCAGAGCCTCCATGGTTGTTTTAAATGATTCGTTCCCTTTATTGATACCCAAGGCGGCACGCACCGAAATTTTTTCGGTGGTATGAGCATTGTCCGTGTTTTGGTTGATATTTGCGACCATCTCCTCCATTGATGCCGAAACTTCCTCAATTGACGCTGCTTGTTCGTTTGAGCCGGAAGCTATTTGGTTTGCGGATGTGCTTATGTCATTGCTGTTTTGAGCAATCAATAGCGAGGCGAGTGAGATTTCATGAACTACGCTATTCAATTTCGCCTCCATTTGTATCATGGATTTTTCGAGCGGACTTAGATTTGCTGCCGATATTTTCATCGGGATAAGATTTCCTTTTGCGATTTTGTCTGCGTATTGCACACCTCGTTTGAACGAACCAACCATTTTGAGTAGTGAATCCGCAAGTTCTCCGATTTCGTCTTTTTGGTTGATGTTAATGGAGTATTCATAATTTCCTTCGGCAACATTTTCGGCAAAATCAGCACTTTTTTTCAGGGACCCGGCAATCAATCGTGTAATATAGACACTCATGCCTATCGAAACTATGGCTGAAACTATCAAAATCAGACTTAAAATAACAATCGCTTCTCGTTGTTTGTCGGCGGCGTTGGCATCAAATTTTTTTGAGGTGTTACCTGAGAATGTAATAAAACCTTCGGACAATGCCAATATTTCGTAATACAGTTTTCCGCCCTTGCCCGATTTTAGTGTCAAAGATATTGCCTTTGCTCTACTTTCATCTGTGTTACGAAGTGCAATTTCAAAAATTTCGTCTCGGATACGTTCCCATTCGTTCACTTTTTCTTTTATTTGAGCAACCTCGTTTTTATCGCCCAAAAATCGTTCGTGAATTATGTTTAAATTATTTAATATCAATGTATTAAGACTGTCTATCTGTTGCTTATTTCTCCGCATTTCCGAAGGATTGTCGGATTGCGCAATTTCTTTTACGAGTTGTCTTGTTTGTAAAATATCGCCGTTTACCCGGAGCGAAAGTGCTGTTACAGTGTACGGATGCTTATAAAAAATTTGGGTTTTACTCCCGATATCGAAGATTGTAACATAACTGTACAGTCCTAAAACAGCTATTAGTATCATCAAAATGCCGAAACTAATGGCTAATTTGTAACGAATTTTTAAATTTTTCATA
>DYOJ01000440.1 GCA_020720705.1 Acetofilamentum sp. | reverse complement strand
ATGATAAACAATATAATAAAATTTTCGCTGAACAACAAATATTTAATTTTAGTTGCTTCGGTGGTATTGCTGATTTTTGGAACGAAAACGGCAACAGAAATGGACGTGGACGTATTCCCCGACCTTACAGCCCCAACGGTTGTAGTTATGACAGATGCACACGGAATGGCATCGGAAGAAGTTGAAAGATTAGTAACTTTCCCGATTGAAGCCGCCGTTAATGGTGCAACAGGTGTTCGCAGAGTGCGTTCTGCTTCATCACAGGGTTATTCTTTTGTTTGGGTTGAGTTCGACTGGGGAACAGACGTTTTTAGAGCACGACAGATAGTTAGCGAAAAACTAATTTCAATAAGCGAACAAATGCCGATTGGAATTGGACAACCTATATTAGCACCGCAATCGAGTGTTATGGGTGAAATATTTTTTGTTGGTTTGCAGGCAGAGACAACCGATTTGATGACTTTACGAACCATTGCAGAATGGAATATAAAACCCTTGATTTTGGCAACAGGCGGCGTTTCGCAAGTTACAATTATCGGAGGCGATTATAAACAATATCAAGTTTTGGCAGACCCAATGAAAATGAGTTTTTATAATGTTACATTAGAAGAACTTGCAACGGTTTGCGAAGGAATTAGTCAAAACTCGACAGGTGGAGTAATTCGTGAATACGGTAACGAATATGTTGTAAGAGGAATTGCAAGAACATCTGATTTAGAAGAACTTGCAAATACTTACATAAAATCGGCAAACAGTAAACCTATTAGAATTAATGATGTTGCCGAAGTTAAAATTGGTAGTGCCGTTAAAATGGGTTACGCTTCCGAAAATGCAAAACCTGCAATTATTATTTCAATATCAAAACAACCAAATGCAAATACATTGGAAGTTACCCAAAATATTGAAAAAAATTTAGCAACAATTAAAGAAACATTACCGGCTGATGTTGTGATAGATACTAAAATTTTCCGTCAAGCCGATTTTATCGAAACATCGGTAAACAATGTCCAAAATGCACTTATCGAAGGAGGAATTTTTGTAATTATTGTTTTGTTTTTCTTTTTGGGAAGTTTCAGAACTACAATTATTTCGCTTTTGGCAATTCCTTTGTCGTTACTTGGTGCAATTTTGGTTCTCAAAGTATTGGATTTCAATATAAATACCATGAGTTTGGGTGGAATGGCGATTGCAATTGGTTCGTTGGTTGACGATGCAATTATTGACGTTGAAAATGTTTATAAACGTCTGCGACAAAACAGGTTATTACCAATTGAACAACAACAAAATTCTTTTACGGTAGTTTTTGAGGCATCAAAAGAAATCAGAGCATCTATTTTAAATGCAACATTAATAATTATTGTTGCTTTTTTACCATTATTTTTCCTTTCGGGAATGGAAGGTAAAATGTTAAAACCGCTTGGAATTTCGTTTGTTGTGTCGCTTGGAGTTTCGTTAATTGTGGCAATGACATTAACACCCTTACTTGCAAAAATGATGCTTTCGGGTGAAAAATATCTTGCAAAAAACGAAAAAGAAAGTTGGGTAACTCGCAAATTAACTGCAATTTATGAAAAATCATTAATTTGGTCAATGAAACACAAAAAACTAATTGTGTTCCCGACAATAGGTATGTTTGTAATTGCAATGATTATTTTTTCAACTTTCGGACGCAGTTTTTTACCCGAATTTAACGAAGGTGCTTTAACAATATCGTTTGTTACAAAACCCGGAACTTCGTTAGAAGAAAGTAATAATTTAGGTAATTTGGCAGAAACCGAATTATTATCAATTTCGGAAGTAACAAGCACCGCCAGACGAGCAGGAAGAGGCGAATTAGACGAACATTCGCAAACTACAAACAGCGCAGAAGTTGATGTAAATTTCACAATTTCAGACCGTTCACAAGAAGAATTTATGGAAGATGTAAGAAGTAAACTTTCTGCAATACCCGGAATTGCCTACACCGTAGGGCAACCGCTCGGACATCGTATAGACCACATGTTATCAGGAACTCGTGCAAATATTGCAATAAAATTGTTTGGAAACGATTTGAATAAAATGTTTGAAATTGGCAACGAAATAAAATCTAATATCGTTGATATTGAGGGATTAGTAGATGTAAACGTTGACCAACAAGTAGAAATACCACAAATTCAAATTCGTGCAAATCGCGAAATGCTTGCTTTTTACGGAATTACACTTTCGCAATTTAATGAATTTATTGATATTTCGTTTGGTGGAGAAAAATTAGCAGATATTTACGAAGGACAAAGAAGTTTCGATTTAATTCTAAAATTAGATACAACTTATACACAATCAATTGAAGGATTAAAAAATGCTTTAATTGACACCGAAAACGGCAATAAAATACCTTTGTCGCAAGTTGCAGATATTGTTTCGGTTTCGGGTCCAAGTTCAATAAGTCGCGAAAATGTGCAACGAAAAATTGTTATTTCGGCAAACGTAGCAGGTCGTGATTTGCGTAGTGTTGTTGAAGATATTCAGGAAAATATTAAAACAAATATAACATTTCCAGAAGGTTACAGAGTTGAATACGGCGGACAATTTGAAAGCGAAGCAAAAGCATCGCAAACATTGTTAATTACTTCAATAATTGCAATTTTTATTATCTTTTTACTTTTGTATCAAGAATTTAAGAATTTCAAACTTGCCGGTATCATTTTGTTAAATTTACCACTTGCTTTAATTGGCGGTGTTTTCGCAATTTTTGTAACTTCAAATGTTTTAAGTATTCCTGCAATTATCGGATTTATAACACTTTTTGGAATTGCTACACGAAACGGAATTTTACTTGTTTCGCACTATCAGCAATTGCAACAACGAGGCGAACCGCTTTACGAAACCATTATTCATGGTTCAAAAGACCGATTAATTCCAATTCTAATGACTGCTTTAACAGCGGCTTTGGCTTTAATACCGCTTGCATTAAAAGGCGATTTACCCGGAAACGAAATTCAAAGTCCAATGGCAAAAGTTATTTT
>DYOJ01000014.1 GCA_020720705.1 Acetofilamentum sp. | reverse complement strand
GTGTTTTCACCTCAAAGCCTTAAATATCAGGTGAAAACACCTGATATGTGCAGGGCCTTAAATATCAGGTGAAAACACCTGATATGTGCAGAAATAAAATCTTAATCTTGACAGCAGTTTTGTGTTATGAGTTTTCTTACAAAGACTGTGTATTACAAACAAAAACAGCTCCGATTGAACGAAACTGTTTCTGAAAGTAAATACCACAATAAGAAGCATTATACGAACTAATCAGCTTTATCGTGTAAAAACTGATTATTTTCGCTGATTGTTATTTGCCCGTTGTTATAGCCGGATAAGTATGATTTAGACATGACTTTGTTATTATTCATATCCTCAAAGTAAAATGGGCTATCTTTTCTGCGTTTATAAGCGGGTTCGTTCTCGTATTCATCCAAATTATTCATATAATCTTCTGCAACAAAGGCTGTTTCGGGTTGTTTTTCAACAGTCTGATACTCGGTTTTTTTGTTACCTTCGGTAGTAGATTTTACAATCTTATCATTTTCAAACGGAGATTTTTCAGTTTTTGGGATATACTCTATTTGAATTTCAGTTTGTTTTTCTGGGTGTCCGACTTTCTCAGGATTAGGCTTTCTTATCTCTTTTGCAACAGGGGCTTTATCTTGCTGAGTTTTTTCTTTAGTCAGCCCTTCTTGCGAAGCCTCCAATAAATATAAATCCGAAATATCAGCCTTACTGAACCCCGTAGCGATAACAGTTACGGACAGATGCTCGCCAAGTTCGGCGTTACTTGCCGTACCCCAAATAAGTTCGGCATCGTTTCCGGCGGCTTTTTGGACGTATTCATTTATCAATCCGACCTCGTCCATGGTAGGTTCTCCGCTGCCGGAGACAATATTAATGAGCACATTTTCAGCACCTTTGATGTCGTTATTATCTAAAAGTGGCGAGCTTAATGCCTCTTTTACGGCAAGTTCTGCGCGTTTTTCGCCTGAGGCTTTTCCTGTACCCATGAGTGCGATACCGCTGTTTACCATAACGGTTTTCACGTCTGCAAAATCTACGTTCACGTAGCCCTCTTGGGTAATCATTTCTGCAATTCCTCGTGCGGCAATGGATAATACATCGTCTGCTTTTCCGAAAGCTTCTGAGATTGTAAAATCGCTGTACATTTCACGCACTTTTTCATTGCTGACAATTAACAAAGCGTCCACGTGTTGGCTCAGTTCTTTAATACCGTTAGCCGCCTGATTTATACGCCTTTTGCCCTCATAAGCGAATGGCAACGTTACGATACCTACGGTAAGTATGCCCATTTCACGTGCGGTTTTGGCAATAACGGGCGCAGCACCTGTTCCGGTGCCTCCGCCCATGCCTGCGGTAATGAAGACCATTTTTGTTTTTGTTCCGATTTCAGCCCTGATTAAGTCCACAGATTCGATAGCCGCATTGCAGCCGACATCGGGATTGTTCCCTGCACCCAACCCTTCGGTAAGGGCGGCGCCGAGTTGCACGCGATTTGGTACCGGACTTTTTTTCAAAGCCTGAGCATCGGTGTTGAATACTATAAAATCCACGCCTTTAATGCCTTGACGAAACATGTGATTGACGGCATTACTACCTCCGCCGCCTACGCCGAGCACTTTTATGATGGAACTAAAATCGGGGTCGAGTTGAATAGGGAGTAAATCTTCCATGATTTTTTATATTTTAAAATGTAACAATTAGGTTATTATTCAAACTTTTTTTCTTCATCCGGATTGTTCAAAATGGCAACATTTTCGCGTAGTCTTTCCCAAAACTTTGAAAATCCCGGTTTCTTACGTGCTTCTTCTTCAGCATTTATGCGGTCAGCTTCTACTTGTGCCTCACGAATAGCCTTTTCTTCAGCAAGTTTTTTTGTCAATTCATCTTCTGTTCTTTTTGCTTCGAGTGCAGCCAAACGCGCAATTTCTTTTTCAGCTTCCAACTGTTTCAGCCGTTCCTGTTCTGCCGCTATCATTCGTTTACGCTCCTCCTCAATTTCTTCTCGTTTAGCCGAAAGTTCACGTTCTCGCTCATCATCTTCCTTTCTTTTTTGAATGGCAGCAGCTTCGGCAGCATCGGCGGCTTCTTTAGCAAGACGACGTGCTTCGGCTGTTTTAATGTTCTCAAAAGTCTCACTTGGATTCGTTGAGATTTCGTAATTATCAAATCCGAGTTTTAAGAGTCCGAGTGCGGTTGAGTATTGGGGCATTGTCAAAACCTCGTTGGAGTTTTGCATTTTAGCGGTCGGATTAGCCAAGCGAACATCCAAGCCGGTTTCGTAGCTTATCAAACCATCAACGTTGCGGAGCAAAGAACCGCCTCCGGTGAGCGCAACACCTGCTCCCAATTTTTTGATGTAATTAGAATTTTTAAGATGGAATTTTATCAAATTGATGATGTCAAGCATTCTGGAATTGATGATGAACGCGATGAGGCTCATCGGTATTTTTTTAGGGTCGCGACCGGAAATGCCGGAAACAATCGCAAAAGCATCGGGGTCAACGCCTGTTAACATTGCGCTTCCGTGTTCAATTTTCAACGTTTCAGCTTGTTTCATCAAAATATTGCATCCGTTTTTAATATCCTGAGTTATTGACTGTCCGCCGAGCGGAATAACTGCGGAATAATGCAAAACATTGTCAATAAAAATAGCAATATCTGTTGTGCCGCCTCCGATGTCTATCAGTGCTACGCCGGCTTCTTTTTCTTCGGACGTAAGCACAGCTTCGGCAGATGCGATAGGCTCAAGATACAAACTGTTTACATCAATTCCGATTCGGTTAACTGCGCGAGCAATATTTTTTGCAGAAGCGGTTTCGCAGGCAATGATATGGAAATTACCTTCAAGACGTTTACCGAACATGCCCACAGGGTTCTGGATGCCGGTTTCTTTATCTACGGTAAAATTTTGAGGAATGACATGCAAAATATCTTCGCCGTGTTCGGGCGTAATATTCTGAATATCGGTGAGCAATTTGTTCATGTCCTCTTCTCTGACCTCATAATCGTTTGACGAAATCATAACGTTATGATTTGTCGTATAGCTCTTTATGTGCTGTCCGGCTATGCCGACATAAGCACTGTTAAATTTTACGCCGGACATGGCTTCCGCCTTATCCACAGCCATACGGATGGCTTTGGATACCGATTCAATATTGATAATTGAACCGCGCCTGACACTGTTTTGGGGGGTTTCTTCTGCTCCGTATCCTAAAAGATTCACATTGCCGCGTTCGTCCTTCTCTCCGGCGAATGCAACGATTTTGGTTGTTCCGATGTCAATTACTGTTACGTATTTCTTCATGACTTTCTTATTTGTGGGTATTTACTTTTGATTATTTCTATGGATTCTCAGATTGGCTCGCAGGGGTGAACGAGCAGACGATTTGTTTATCGAAGGACAAATTTA
The DNA here is from genome assembly GCA_020720705.1 of Acetofilamentum sp. GTDB lineage: Bacteria > Bacteroidota > Bacteroidia > Bacteroidales > JAADGE01 > DYOJ01. The sequence continues at coordinate 14,801 of DYOJ01000014.1, read as the reverse complement.
TGTATTTTATTTTGTTCCATTCATTGTCAATGGGTACGTTTTTGTAAAACGCTTTCAAATATCGAATTTTCCGCTCGGAATTTGATATTGTTCCGAACTTTATAAGATGATTTCCGATTATCGGCACCAACTCAAATTCTGAATTAGACAAAACATGAATTTGCGCTATCAGCGATGCTAAGAACGAATCTTGATTGATAATGCCGACCAATCGAAACACATCGTCGAGTATTTGGAGACTGTCGTAGTGGATATTTCGTCCCAAGGAATCGAAACGCTCCGGAATGGCTCCGCTTACCACAATTACTCTGGCACTTTTCAGTTCGGAAACGGGCAAAATATAACCTTCCGTATCAATATAAAAACTTTTTGCCCCGTCCGGAAATACTCGAATTGCCGGTGTACGCTGGTCAATTTGAATGTGTAATTCGCCTGTCAATTTAACATAAACTTCGGCAGATTTTACTTGCGGAAGTTTTCTGATTTTGTCTTCAAGATACTGTATATCAATATCTCGGACTTCGGTTTTTGTAATATTCGGATATTTTTTCTTTACTATTTTTAAAATTTCAGTTTCATCAATATAGCTTTCGGCATCACCGGAAATAAAGTCCACACTTGTTGTGGTGCACAACATACTCTGCCTGTATAGTGCCACAACAATTATCAACACTGCGAATAGTGAGGCAATTGAAAGATATATGATTTGTTTTCTGTTCAAATTTGCATATTTAATCGTTGTAAACAAAGAGATTTTAACGGTTCAACAAATCGGTCAATATCACCCGCTCCCATTGTGAGCAGAACATCAAAAGATTTATTTTCAATCGTTTGCATTAATTCTGATTTTTGAATCAAAGTTTTTTCAGAGCTTGTTACATTCTCAAAAATGATTTCGGAGGAGATTCCGGAAATCGGCAATTCTCGCGCCGGATAAATATCCAACAAAATCAGCTCGTCCAATGCGGAAAGGCTTTCGGCAAAACCTTGTGCAAAATCTCGGGTTCTGGTGTATAAATGCGGTTGGAAAATTCCGAGAATTTTTCCTGAATACAAAGCTCTTACCGAACCGATAAATGCTTTTAACTCCTCCGGGTGATGCGCATAATCGTCAATATAAATGAGTTTCGATGTATTGACAACGTAATCAAACCGGCGCCGAACACCCAGCCACGAAGCTAATCCGGCTCGTATTTGTTCGTTCACAATTCCGTTCAGGTTTGCGCAAGCCGCCGCTGCCACAGCATTCTCAATATTGACATAACCGGGTATTTGCAGGCTGACATTCTTTATTAAACCTGTTGGGGTTTGGATATCAAAATGACTTGTATGAGCATCTGTTTCAATATGTTGCGCAAAAAAATCGGCTTCATCAGACAAGGAGTATGTGAAAATATTTGCTTTTACATCGGACCTGTCGAGGGGCAAATTTTTCTTCAAGATTAAATTACCGTCAGCACGAACTTGTCCGGCTAAGCGGGCAAACGTACGGTGCAAATCATCTATATCTGAATAAATATCCAAATGGTCAGCATCCATAGATGTGAGTACCAACGTGTGTGGCGTGAGATGTAAAAACGAACGGTCAAACTCGTCTGCTTCGGTAACCAAAAACTCGGTTTCGCCCGAATTGTTTAGATACAGATTTCCGTTAAAATTTTTTGAAATACCGCCTAAAATAGCATCAGCCTTTGCATTTGCAGAACTGAAAATATGTGCCGCCATGGTTGAGACGGAGGTTTTTCCGTGCGTACCGGCAACGGCGATGGTTTTAAAATTTCGGGAAATTATGCCGAGTACTTCGGCACGTTTCATGATATTGTATTTATTTTCGGAAAAATACCTGTATTCCGACAAAGTTTTCGGGACTGCCGGCGTGTAAATAATCAATACTTGCTCTTTCGGTACAGCTAAAAATTCAGCCGGAATAAGTGTGATATTATCCTCAAAATGAACCGGAATACCTTCAGCATTGAGAGCATCGGTGAGCGGAGACGGAGTACGGTCATATCCGGCTACACGGATATTTTGTGCTTTAAAATATCTTGCTAAAGCACTGACTCCGATGCCACCTGCACCAATCAAATATACGGCTGATAGGTCTTTAAACTCTGACATTTATTTATTTTGCTTGATATTAAGTAGCTGCCTGATTTCGGCAGTGAAACGGTCTATATTTACGTTTGACTTATCTTGTTTTACAAACTCGGCATGGATTCGATGTAAGGTTTCGAGCACCTTCACCAGCGTTGCGACTTGTGCTTCGGCTGCGAGTTGTTTCTTAAACGCATCGTTTGCAAGCTGCATAATGTAAATCTTGGCAATGTCATCGTTGTTTTTCAAAGGCTCTTTTACGAGCGGTTTAATTTTTTCGGCATCGAATGCACTGACAGGCACACGTTTCAATTGTTCCGTGTAATGCTCGTAGTTCGATTTGGCAAGTTCGGTACGAGTTGCGAGGTCTCGTTCAATCACGTCCAATGTTAATGCACTAAGCTGAAACATAATATCTTTGGTTTCAAACTTGTGAGCTTTTGCTGCGAGTTTTATCTCATTCAGAATAATTTTATTAGCTTCCGAAAACTCAAAACTGTCCAATCGCATTGTAAGTAATTCAAAATTAGGACGAATACCGGATTTATCTACACCAATATTTATGTCGGAAAGCATTTCATACGAACGGTAAAGTTTTTGCAAATAGTGTATCAATTCAGACATTTTCGAATAAGAGTTTTTAATACTCTTGCGTTTTTCGTATCCGGTTGTCGAGTCCCCGGCAAGTATTTCTAAATATTTTCTGTTATAGTCATAATAATAATCTAAAACCTGCAAAGAATCGTAAGTTTTCTCAGCAGCATCAAACACTTCAATACCGACTATTGCGGTTTCGGCTTGGCGATTTACGATGTAATCCTGCGAGCATGCACCCAAAAAACTTGCAGTGAATGTAATAGCTAAAATCTTGATATTCAATTTATTAACTTTCATAACTATATTTTTTTTAAGAACCACTGATTTTATTATCCTGCGTCATCTTCGGTTTTATCAAACTAAGAACTTCTTTAGCAATACGTTGAGCTGACAAAGGTTGCGCAAAATTGTAAATATTTTTTGACAAATCGTCAATTTTGTCATTCTTTTTTAATACTTCCAATGACTTTTTAATCAATTCATTACCGGTTTCAATATCTTTAACCAAAATTGCTGCTTTTTGGTTCACAAGTGCCATAGCATTTTTGGTTTGATGGTCTTCGGCAACATTTGGCGAAGGCACCAACACTGCGGCTTTCCCAAGCATACAAAGCTCGGAAATTGTACTTGCACCCGCTCTTGAAATAACAAGGTCGGCGGCTTTGAAAGCCATATCCATTCGATTGATAAAGTCAAACACTTTAACATTTGGAGAGTTAAGAGCTTTGGCTACGGCATTTGAATCTTCAAAATAGACCGCACCTGTTTGCCAAATAATTTGAACATCGGCGTCAGCTATAACTTTTAACCCCTCACCTATAGCTGTATTGATGCTTCGTGCACCGCCGCTTCCGCCGAGGCTGAGGATTGTTTTCATTTCAGGATTCAGTCCAAAAAACAAAACCGCTTCATTTCTTGATACCGATTGATTGGAGAGATTTTCTCGAATCGGGTTTCCGGTCAGAATGATTTTCTCCTTCGGAAAAAAACGTTCCATGCCTTCGTAGGCGACACAAATTTTGGACGCTTTCTTCGCTAAAATTTTATTCGTAACCCCCGGATATGAATTTTGTTCCTGAATCAACGTAGGCACACCTATTTTTGAAGCCGCTTTCAGTATCGGACCGCTTGCATAACCGCCGACTCCGACAGCAACATCGGGTTTGAACTCGGACACAACACTTTTTGCCAAACGCATGCTTTTGTATAGTTTTACAAAAAAAACGAATATTTTGCCGGACAATTTGCGTGGAAAACCCATAACAGGCAACAAATCAATCTCATAACCGGCTTCAGGAACTTTTGTGGCTTCAATTTTACCCACCGCACCCACGAACCGGATGTTTACATTTGGTTCTAATTTCCGAAGTGCCTCGGCAATAGCCATTGCCGGGAAGAGATGTCCGCCCGTTCCGCCTCCGCTTATAATGATATGTTTTTCTTTTTCTGCCATCTATACTTCAAATGTGGGTTCTGTATCCTGTGTTTGTTGTTTGTCCGAATTAATATTTTTTGCTTGAGCACGTTTCGCCTGTTCTGCCAAAACACTTGCGTTCAAGAGTACTCCCATCGCTAAACTGCTCACCAACATTGAGGTACCTCCCATACTGATAAGAGGCAAAGGCTGCCCTGTAACCGGGAATAATCCTACGGCAACAGCGATGTGCACAAACGCCTGAAATGTAAGCATCAGCGTAAATCCCAAGGCAAGAATTGCCGGAAATACCGTTTTGCTGCTTTGCACTATCATTATTCCTCGTACCAAAATTACAAAATACAATCCCATTACAATAATTCCAAGTCCAATTGTCCATTCACTGATTATCAACGCAAAAATATAATCAGATTGGGCTTGATACAGCAAATATCTGGTAAAACTTTTCCCGGGTCCGACAAAATCAAAAGCACCTTCTAATATTCCGATTTGTGCGGTATCCGGCTGTTTTGTTTCCTTCGGGAACGAATCCGGGTCAAGAAATATGTGGATTCTGTTTATCCAAGTTTCCATTCGCCCGGGCCAATCCATTGCTTCCGCAATTAACGAATACACAAGCGCAAGTGTAACGGCGATAGCAATAAATCTAAAAATTCGACTGAATTTAATGCCGGTTAGCTTCATCATTGTCAGCATTATCAAATATATCAACACACCCGAAGATAAATTGTGAATAAAAATCAAACCGACAGCCGGAACTAATACAATATTAAAAATCCGAACTCGCTCAAGAAACTTGGCGTCATCATGGTAATGCCGCTCAGCAAGATATGCGAAAAATATGACAAATGCCGCTTTGGCTAATTCCGAAGTTTGAATCTGGACTCCGCCGGGTAAGACTAACCAACGTGTTGCATCGTTTGTAGTTTTTCCGATTAAGACTGTTAAAACAACTAAGAACAAACCTATGACCAGAACAATCGGTGCTATTCGTTTCAACCAATGTAGCGGAAAAGCGTACGCAAACAAAAATACGACAACTCCCAAAATTTGAAAACTGAGATGTTTAAAAAGTTGAGAACCTACTCCTTGTCCTTCCGAAACCGAAATAGCACTGCCTACGCTTGCAACCACTGCAAACGAAATGATAAAAAACAGGAACGTAACACCCCACAGAATCTTATCGCCCTGCATGAATTTCGGAAAGGTAATATTTGCTTTTGATAAACTCATTAAATAATTGATGTTTTGTGATTTAGAGTTCTTTAACTGCTTCTTTAAATTGTTTTCCGCGGTCTTCAAAATTCTCAAACCTGTCGAAACTTTTACATGCCGGCGAGAGTAAAACGGTGTCTCCCTCGTGCGCAAGTGTGTATGCTTTTTTCACGGCATCGTTCATTCCTTCTGAATCGTAAACTTCAACAACACCTGTAAATGTGCTGTATATCAATGAATTATCAACACCTATGCAAACAATTGCTTTGACTTTTGAACGCACAAGGTCTTTAATCATGCCATAATCGTTGCCTTCATCTTTGCCTCCCATAATCAGAACTATCGGAGTGTCAAGACTTTGCAGTGCGTACCAAACTGAATTAACATTCGTAGCTTTGGAATCGTTTATAAACCGAACTCCTCCGATTTTTAAAAATTTCTCCAACCGATGCTCTACGCCCGTAAAGGTCTGAAAACTCTCTTTTAATTTTTCACTGCGCATGTCATTCAGGCGTGCAACGATACCTGCAGCCATTGAATTATAGGTGTTATGAATTCCTCCGAGCGGTAATTTTTCTGCTTTCATTATAAATTCTTCTTCGTGATTGATTTTAACTACAAGTGAATTATTTTGTAAAAAAGCACCTTCATTTACAGTGCCGTTTACGGTGAACGGGTATTTTTTTGATTCAATAGTTCGCTTTTCAAGCTCAGATGCAATAACAGAATCATCGGCACAATATATAAATGTGTCCGTAGAGCTTTGATTTTGTATTATTCTGAATTTTGAATCTATATAGTTTTGAAATTTATTGTCATAACGATACAAATGGTCGGGCGTAATGTTGAGCAGAACAGCAATATCAGCTTTAAAATCAAACATTCCGTCTAATTGGAAGCTACTGATTTCCAACACATAAATATCGAAATCTGATTCAGCAACCTGACGTGCAAGCGACAAACCGACGTTTCCGGCTAAGCCCACATTAAAACCCAACTCTTTCAATAAGTGATAGGTAAGCATGGTGGTAGTCGTTTTTCCGTTGGTTCCGGTGATGCAAATCATTTTTGCTCGAGTGAATTGTCCTGCAAATTCGATTTCTGAAATTACGGAAATACCGGCAGTTCGGAGTGCTTGTACAATAGGCACAGTATCCGGAATACCCGGGCTTTTGACCACCAGACGGGCTTTTAAGAGCTGTGTTTCAGTGTGCTGACCTTCTTCAAACGCAATTCCGCGAGCAATGAGTTCGTCCTTATATTTGGATTTTATCATGCCGTTATCAGACAAAAACACGTCATACCCCATTTTTTGGGCTAAGACAGCTGCACCTGTCCCGCTTTCACCTGCTCCGAGTATGACTATTGTATTTGACATATCTATTTGACTTTTATTTTTTTTATGAGTTTCAATATTTTAACTGCTTGATATTATTTTTTGTAAAACATTGATTTACTGAGTATTATAATGAAAATGTATAGCTTGTGAAAATGTTTTGTAACTTATTGTAAGGTAATAATTTGAATCTATTGTTTAAGGTCTAAAATCTATAGTCTGACTAAGTATTGATATATATTTTTTAACGCAGTTTCAATGTGATGACTGAAATAATGGCAAGCATAATTCCGATAATCCAAAATCGAGCGACAATCTTGGGTTCCGGAATACCTTTTTTTTGATAATGATGATGCAAGGGAGACATCAAAAATATTCGTTTGCCCGTGCCGTATTTTCGTTTTGTATATTTGAAATAGGCAACTTGTAACATAACCGAAAGATTTTCAATAAGAAAAATTCCTGCAAAAATCGGTATCAGCAATTCTTTACGAACAAGGATTGCAAACACGCCGATAATTCCGCCGATGGTCAAGCTCCCGGTATCGCCCATAAATACTTGTGCCGGATATGAGTTGTACCACAAAAAACCTACCGTAGCTCCCACAAATGCACTCGCAAAAATGACCAACTCGCCGATATACGGAATGTACATAATATTCAGATAATCAGCAAAAATCAAGTTACCCGACACGTAAGCAAACAGCCCAAGCGTAAAGCCCATGATGCCGGAGGTTCCCGCGGCAAGTCCGTCGAGACCGTCTGTGATATTTGCACCGTTTGAAACTGCCGTCGTAATGACAATCACGAGCAGAATAAACACAATCCACGCCCATTTTTGTTTTGTTTCACCTACAAACCAGACCAGCTTTGCGTAATCAAATTCATTATCTTTCACGAACGGAATGGTTGTCAGCAAAGGTTTATCAACCTTGCTTGGATATTCATAAGACACTGAATCCGAAGGAGTTTCGCATAATACACTTGATTGCGGATTCGGACGCACCTGAACAGAATCACTGAAATAAAATACCAATCCGATGGTTAGTCCGAGTGCAATTTGCCCGAAAACTTTATATTGTCCGGAAAGTCCGGCTTTATCTTTCTTAAACGTTTTGATGTAATCGTCAATAAATCCGATAATTCCGAGCCAAATTGTCGTTCCGAGCATGATAAGCACATACGTATTTGTGAGATTTGCAAACAGCAAAACCGGAACCACGATCGCTACAATGATTATCAGACCGCCCATGGTCGGAGTGCCTTTTTTGGCATATTGACCTTCCAAACCGAGGTCTCGAACAAGCTCTCCGATTTGCTTTTTTCGCAGATATTTTATGACTCTTTTTCCCCAAAACAAAGCTATCAACAGAGAAAATACAGCACCGGCTGCCGCCCTGAACGAGAGGTATCTGAACAAACCCGCCCCGGGAAAGTCAAATTGTTCCAAATATGTGAATAAATGATATAACATATTGTATTTTAATGCTTTACATGTATTTCTCGGCTATTTCAATATCATCAAACCGGGTGCGAACTCCGTTTACCTCCTGATAAGTCTCGTGTCCCTTGCCCGCAATAAGCACAATATCACCGGGTTGTGCAAGCATCAACGCAGTTTTTATGGCTTCTTCTCTATTTTGAATCTTCAAAGTGGTTCGTTTCTGTTCATTCGTCAAACCGGCTTCCATTTCGGCTAAAATTGTCTCGGGCTGCTCGGAGCGCGGATTGTCAGAAGTCAAAATTAAACGATTGCTTAACTCGGCTGCTGTTTGCGCCATGATTGGACGTTTGGTTTTGTCTCTTTCACCGCCGGCACCGACAACTGTGATAATATTTTGTTCCGGAATACGAATATCATCAATGGTTTGAAGTACATTTTTGACAGCATCCGGGGTGTGTGCATAATCTACAATAACAGTTTTTTGATTTTTATTTAAAATTTCAAAACGACCGCGAACTGATTGTAAACCGCTGATTATTTGCAATGAATCATCAACAGAAATTCCCAAAAGCACCGATGCCGCATGAACCGCCGCAAGATTATACGCATTAAAATCACCTGTAAGCACCGACCATAATTCCTTTCGGTTTAGTTCGGACAACATTCCGTCAAAATGTTTTTCGAGGACTTTTATTTTGAAATCTGCAAAATTTTTAAGTCCGTAGGTCGAGATTTTCGCAACTGTATTTTGCACCATTATTTTACCGTTCTTATCATCGGCATTGGTAAGTGCAAACGCATTTTTGGGCAGATTATCAAAAAATGTTTTCTTGGCTTTCAGATATTCGACATAAGTTCCGTGATAATCCAAGTGGTCATGCGTAAGGTTGGTAAATATTCCGCCGGCAAATGTCAATCCGGCAACTCGCTGTTGCACAATCCCGTGCGAGCTTACTTCGGCAAAACAATATTCGCAACCTTTCTCAACCATTTCAGCAAGCAACTTATTGAACGTCAGCACATCAGGCGTGGTATTTTTGGTTTCGTAAGCAGTGTGGTTCACGAAATTTTTAACAGTCGAGATAAGTCCCGATTTGAATCCGGATTTCAAAAACAATTGGTGCAACAAAGTTGCGATGGTCGTTTTGCCGTTTGTACCCGTAACACCGACAAGTTTCAATTTTTCGGAAGGAAAATCATAGAACACGGCAGCACATTGAGCAAGGGCAAAAGACGAATCATTTACTCGGATAAATGTAATATCCTTGTACGTTTGATTTTGAATAATATCCTGATAAACAATAGCTTTTGCACCTTGTTCGATAGCTTTTTCGATAAAAAGATGTCCGTCTGAAACCGTGCCTTTTATCGCTACAAAAAGCGAACCGAACTCAACTAAGCGAGAATCGGCAGCAATTCCGGTAACAAAGGAATCTGTCGAACCATGAAGTTCAACATGCTGTAAATAAGGCAATATGTCAGACAAACGTTTTTGCATATTATGAAAGAGTGAGCGTTACACTTGTTCCTTTCGGAGTTTTTTCGCCGGCAACGACGGACTGTTTTACGACTTTTCCGCGTCCGGATAATTTTACCACATAACCTCTTGATTCCAAAAGGAATACAGCATCCTTTGCAGACATACCTATAATGTTCGGCATGGATTTATCGTTCAAAGTCAATTTGTTCATGGCAACAGCTTTTTTGCTTTCCGAGAGATAAACCCAGTCGGTCGCAATACGCTTTGCGCTGATACCGACACCTATAGCTTTAAGCACATTAGCAATATCGCCGCGATAGCCGTTTTTAACATCCGGCAAAGCTGAATTTTGATTTTTGGGTTGATATCTGTTTAATTCCGAATCTTCATAAAATAATTTATCGGCGATATCCCTCAAAACAGGTGCCGCAACTGTTGCACCGTAATGTTCGTTTTCGTCGCTGATGCCTGCAACAAGGACGATACATGAATATTTTGGGTTGTCGGCAGGGAAATATCCGACAAAAGAAGCATCAAATTTTTTCTTTGAGTAAGCACTTCCGTTATCTTCGTAATGCCAAGTGGTACCTGATTTGCCGGCAATTGTATAGCCTTGAGGTTTTAAATTTCTTGCGGTTCCGCGCAAAACAACCCCTTCTAACATTTGACGGATAGGCACCAAATTTTTGTTGTCGCAAATTCTGTGGCTGTGTTTGCGCCAGTCCCATTCATCGGTTAAAATTCCGTTGCGCATTTTGGCTTTCACTAAACGCGGCTCTACCCGAAGACCTTTGTTGGCAATGGCATTATAAAACGTAAGCATCTGAATTGGAGCAACTTGAATGACATATCCGAATGACATTCGATAAAATTCGATGTTGATATTTCGCGGTGTAAATGTTTGTGCGACATTCAAATCCGGTTCAGCTTCCGAGTTGAGGTCAATCCCGCTGACATCGCCGAACCCATATTCGTTCAAGCGTTGCAACAATTTTTGCGGACTATCGGCATAGCGGTGAATGATGCTTGAGGTTCCGATATTGGATGAGTATTCTAAAATCTGGCGCGTTGTAAGTTTATCATAAGGATAATCATCTCGGATATAACCGTTTGCAAACTTTTTTTGCCCTTTTCCTCCAAGATTGAACACTTCGTCGGGAAAGGTTTTTTTGTCCTCGAGCGCAGCTAAGATAACTGCTGTTTTGAATGTGGAACCGGGCGTACGTCTTATCCCTACGGCATAATTATATTGCCATTCGTTGTAATTCTGAGAAGTTGTATCGCCTGAAACTCGCCCCAAATTGACCATTGCTTTTATGAATCCCGTTTCAACCTCCATTACAACGACAGTTCCATATTTTGCCTTGTGTTTCTTCAATGTTTCGAGCAGTTTTTTATGTGCAAAATACTGTAAATCAACATTTAAAGACGAAACTATATCTAACGAAGGCGAACCTTTAACAATATCTTCGCCCTGTGAATCTATAAAACCGATACTCGGAACTTGCAAGCCGTACCTTATTGTTGGGGTGCCTTGCAGTTCGGTGTGATATTTTGCCTCCAAACCGGTTGTCGGTCTGACAACATTCTCGGCATTGTCGTAGATTGTTTTTCCGAGTGTCATACGCATCAAAGTATCAGCGGTATGTACGTTCAGGTTTTTTTTGTTTACAATCAATCCGCCTTTGCTCTTGCCGTATTTCAATATCGGAAATTTTTTCACCTCCTGCATTTGTTGAAACGTCAGATTTCTGGCAATTTCAACATATCTTTTTTTATTTTCCCGTTTACTTACCAAGAGGTCTCGATATTCTTTAGGGGTTTTATCTTTTTTAAACTTACTGATTTTGAAAGCTAACGAATCTACATGTTTGTAAAACGAATCTCTGTCGGAAACCATTGGGTCAAAATCTACATCGAAATGTGCAATGTATGCAACAAGTGTATTCCCGTTTTCGTCGTAGATACTTCCGCGCAGGGGCAACTCTTCTTTTTTGTCGGCATTAATCACAACTCGCCTTTTTTCCAAATAATCTTTTCTGTAAGTAAAAATGTAGCCTATTCGCACGAAAATAGCAAATGCAAATGCCCCCAAAAAGCCAATCATAAGACTTGTTGAAAAGAGAATGTTATCACGTTTACTATTTGTTTGCTTCCTTCGCATTATTTGTGTTCTGCTTCTTTTTCGATTACGATGATACGATGCGGTTTATTCGACACTGAAATTCCGAGATTCATTTTCTCGCATTTTTCTGTTAAAGAGTGTTGCATTGTTTTGTTAAAAATCCTCGAACTGTAGAGTGCTGCTTCGGAGCGTTTCACTTCCAAAATATCTTCTAACTTGTTGATTTCCATTTGTTTTTTTTCAACTTTTGCCAAAAAACTGATGTAAATAATGACCAAACCGACAAGGTATAACACAAAGTACATTCGTTTTTTATTTAAAACCAAATGCACCCAGTCGCCTGTCATTATTCTTCTGTATAAGGTATTCTTCAACTCGCTCATAATTTTTCGGCTATTCTGAGTTTTGCACTTCTTGCACGTCCGTTTACGGCAAGTTCTGCTTCGGACGGCGTAATAATTTTTGTTCCGACAGACCGGAACGGCACTTTGACATTTCCGAAAATATCGGAATCCGGTTCGCCGGCAATATTGCCGTATTTAATAAAATTTTTGACAGGTCTGTCCTCCAACGAATGGTATGTTATAAATACGATTCGACCGCCGGGTTTGACAATTTCCGAGCAAGACAGCAGGAGTTCATGTAAAGCCTGCATTTCATTATTGACGGCTATTCGTAAAGCTTGATAGGCTTGCGCAAAAAATTTGTAATCCTTATTGCGCGGGGCAAGCGGGAACAAAATTGCATTGAGTTGGGAAGTTGTCCGAATTTCGGATTTTTTTCGTTCGCGTCCGATAGCACGCACAACACGTTGAACATTATCAAGTTCGCCGTAATCTCTGAAAATTCGTTCAAGTTCTTGCTCTTCGGCGGTATTAAGCAATAGTTTTGCGCTTATCTGAGCGTTTTCGTTCATGCGCATATCCAATTCGGCTTCTTCGCGAAAAGAGAACCCGCGCTCGGGCGTGTCAAATTGGTGAGACGAAACGCCTAAATCTGCAATTAAGCCGTCAGCTTTTCCGATTTCTGCAAAGCGCAAAAAGTTTTTAACATAAGCAAAATTAGATTTAAAGAACTGAAAATTAGAATACTCCGAAAACAATTCCGCATTTTTCTCAGCATTGCTGTCTTGGTCAAATGCAAGTAATTTGCCCTTCGACAATTGACGCAATATTTCGTGAGAATGTCCGCCGCCGCCAAAGGTTGCATCTACATATACACCTGACGGGTCGGTAATGAGGGCATCTACCGATTCTCGTAACATGACAGGTATGTGGTATGCAGTATTCATAATTGTTTTTTAAGAATAATTTTTGTTCTTTCGTATAATTTTTACAACATTATATTGATTACAATCCGAGCAACTCTCCGCCCATAATTTTTTGAGCCAAATTTGCAAACTCATCCGAACTCTGTCCGGAATTTTCGTAAACTTCTTTTGCCCAGATTTCAATTTTTTTATCTTGACCTGAGAAATATATATCTTTATCTATTTGAGCATAAGTAAGCAACCGCTCCGGAAGCAACAACCGGTTATTGGCATCCATTGTTATTTCGACTGCACCGCGATAAAACTCTCGCAAAAAAGAATTGTGTTCTTTGTTATACGGGTTAAGTTTTGCTCGAATAATTTGATTTTGTCGTTCCCACTCCTCTATGGTAAAAAGCAGAATACACTTTTCATAGATGTCTTGTTTGGCTACAAAAGTATCTGCATCTGCACTTTCCATTTGCTTTTTAAGTGCAGATGGTAGTGAGACTCTCCCTTTGGGGTCAATTTTACCTGTATATTCGCCAATAAAACTTGCCATTTGTCTTTAAGACATTTTTTCACACGACAAATATATTACTTTTTATTCCACTACAAACCATTTTGCCCCACTTTTTCCCACTTTTTTTTCATCTTTTTGTTAATTTATTAGTAATCAATACTTTACAAATTCATTTTTTTTTAAATTATTTTTTTAAATACTCGTGCCGGAAAATTAAAAATCGCCCAACAACATGTAAACTTTACGTTACTTTTCAAATTTTCAATTCAACAGTATATTAAACCGAATAATAAACATTACATAATTGACTTCTAAACTATAGATTTACAATATTTTAGATTCTGTTGTCTGTAATCTGATGTCTTAAATCTAATATAGTTCTTGTAAGAAAACTCATAACACATTGAAGTTATTTATGTTATAGGAATATTTCGACTTGAATGTTTTTGGAAATTCGATTGAAATTCCGTAGAAATTCAATTGAAACTGAATACAAAACAACGAATGACAACTTTCTGACCATTTTTGACAACTGTATGACAAAACATTCAATTGAAATAATGACAATAAAACACAAATAATCAATTGTTTACAGGTTTTCTTGCAAACACTGAACAGACCGGATTTCCTGCACTTGTCAGGTGTTTTCACCTGACATATTTTTGAAACACTGTGCACCTGTGAGGTGTTTTCACCTCACGGCATCTAATTTCAGGTGAACACCCCTGAAAACTTGCGCCGACACCATTTTCATATATGAAAATACCATGTATGCGTGCCAAACTGTTCAAATGCGCAAAATATCTTCACGGATTTTCACGAAACAAGGCATTTGCATCTATGAACATGTATATTTTCACTTTGCTTCATACGATTTTCCCTGCACTTGTCAGGTGTTTTCACCTGACATATTTTTGAAACACTGTGCACCTGTGAGGTGTTTTCACCTCACGGCATCTAATTTCAGGTGAACACCCCTGAAAACTTGCGCCGACACCATTTTCATATATGAAAATACCATGTCTGCGTGCCAAACTGTTCAAAAGCGCTAAATATCTTCACTGATTTTCACGAAACAAGGCATTTGCATCTATGAACATGCCTTAATGTATAGATGCCTGATTCACAATACACTGCGCCTACCAGCGAATATTTTAGATATTTGACGACTAAATTTCTATATTTTAAATTCAAAAACACCAACTAAAGAGCGATACACCCATGCGAGCGTGCAACAGATAACCAACCTACAGTCGCCCTTAGACAAACTGAATTTGTAAAAAAAATGCCGAAAAACATTTGT
>DYOJ01000439.1 GCA_020720705.1 Acetofilamentum sp. | reverse complement strand
CAAAATTGAATGTTGAAAACTCGTTAAAATAAAACTTGTTCTTTGTAAAGCAATTACATAACTTTGTAATTTGAATCAGAGTCAAAATCGAACATGCAAGATTTTATTAACCAACTTAACGATGCCCAGCGTGCAGCAGTGGAGAGTACCGAAGGCGCCGCCTTAGTCATTGCCGGTGCCGGGTCGGGCAAAACACGTGTACTCACGTTCCGAATTGCAAATTTGCTCTCAAAAGGTATTCCGGCCTACAAAGTATTAGCCCTTACATTTACAAACAAAGCCGCCCGCGAAATGAAAACTCGAATAGGCACTTTGATTGGGGCTGAGAAATCTAATGCACTATGGATGGGAACATTCCATTCTGTTTTTGCTAAAATTTTGCGCTACGAAGCAGAACATTTAGGCTACCCGAATTCGTTCACAATCTACGATGCCGAAGATACCAAAAGTATCATTAAAGCGATTATCAAAGAATTGAAATTAGATGATAAAACCTACAAACCCTCAGCGGTTTACGGAAGAATATCCAAAGCCAAAAACAACCTTGTAACCGCCGATGCCTACGAAAAAAATACCAATGCACGAATTGCAGACGAAAAAGCACGAGTTCCGGAAATCTACAAAATCTACAAAATCTACACCGCCCGTTGTCGTCAATCCGGCGCTATGGATTTTGATGATTTACTGCTGAATATCAACCTGATGTTCAGAGATTTTCCAGAAATTTTAGCTAAATATCAAAAACGATTCGATTATATTCTGGTTGATGAGTATCAGGACACCAATTTATCTCAATATCTGATTGTTAAAAAACTTGCCGAAAATCATGGAAATATCTGTGTTGTCGGCGATGATGCCCAAAGTATTTATTCGTTTCGAGGTGCGAAAATTGAAAATATTTTAAATTTCAAAAAAGATTACAAAGATTTTAAGCTGTTCAAACTCGAGCAAAATTATCGCTCAACACAAACCATTGTCAATGCAGCAAACTCTGTTATCGGGAATAACAAAAATCAAATTCCGAAGGATGTTTTTTCCGAAAATGAATCCGGCTCAAAAATACAACTAATTGAATCATTGAACGATAACGAAGAAGGGTTTTTGGTTGCCGCCAAGATTTTTGATTCAGTTTACAATCAGCATACCGACTATCTCAACCACGCCATTCTGTATCGCACCAATGCACAATCCCGGATTTTCGAGGAGGCACTGCGCAAACGAAACATGCCCTACAAAATTTACGGCGGCACTTCGTTCTACCAACGCAAAGAAATTAAGGATGTTTTAGCCTATTTTAAGCTGGTTATCAACAAGAAAGACAACGAAGCTTTGAAACGAATCATCAATTACCCCAAACGCGGTATCGGGCAAACAACGGTGGATAAACTCGAAGAGTTTGGCGCACGAGCCGAAAAAAGCATGTGGGAGGTTATTCAGGATTTGGCTTTTACAGATGTCGGACTCAACGGACGTGCTGTAAATCAAGTATTTGGCTTTGCAAATCAGATAGATACTTTTACCTCAAAATTACAAATTGTAGATGCTTATACCCTTGCACACGAAATTGCATCCACATCAGGTATTTTACAGGATTTATATCAAGATAAAGCCCCCGAAGCCTTGCAACGACATGAAAATGTGCAGGAATTGCTCAATGGTATCAAAGAATTTTGTGCCCAATTTCCGGAAGAATCGCCCGCAACACTCGACCAATTTATTGAGAGTATTGCCTTGCTCACCGACCAAGATACCGAAGGCGAACAGGATAAAAACAAAATAACTTTGATGACAATACATTCGGCTAAAGGTCTGGAATTCAAACATGTGTATATTGTTGGGGTTGAAGAAAAACTATTTCCGTCCGAGATGAGTTCCTTTGCACCGCAGGATTTGGAAGAGGAGCGCAGATTATTTTACGTAGCCGTTACACGTGCCGAAAAATCCCTGACAATCAGCTACGCCCGTCAAAGGTATAAATGGGGAAGCCCAATGGATTGTGTTCCAAGTCGTTTTATTCGCGAAATCGAAGACAAATATTTAGATAAATCCGGCGTTCGTTCAGAAACTGACGATTACAATCAAGACCCGGACATCAATTTTGAAAGTCTAATGTCCACCCGACCTAAATTTGGGAACAATTCTTTTGCCGACCGTTTGAAGAAACGCGACAAATCTGAATTTCAACAACACGGTTCCGTTAAAATAAACAACCCGAATATCATTGAGAATCAACCACCTACAAGTGTTCCGACAGCACAAGCCGGGGACTTATACATCGGAGCAAAAGTTCATCATGAGCGGTTCGGGCACGGCGAAATTCTGATGCTCGAAGGTAATCCGCCCGACACGAAAGCTACCGTAAAATTTAATTCGGCAGGTATCAAACAATTGTTGCTGAAATTTGCTAAATTGAAAATAATTGCTTAAAAACAGATACCTGTTTAGGCTAATCAAAAAATCGAACTACTTTTTGTGTCATTTGAGTAAATTGAAGATGAAGCGATAGGATAAATCGTTCTTTAACTGTAATTTGTGTGATTGAGGGTAAGATTTCTGTTAAAGAATAGTTGATGATGAAACATTTCTTAATAAAAATGTTGTTAACGAATATTTTGAGGATTTAGAAAATTTTAAATTTACTCATCAAAATCCATTTATGATGGAATAAAAATAGAAGCCAAAACCCTCGAAGCGGTCACAGACCAAAGCCGGCAATTTGCCCGTCCCCTTGCACCTGCGAAATGCCCCCACCAAACTGATGAAACAACTCGGATACGGTAAAAACTACAAATATGCACACAGCTTTTCAGGCAATTTTGTGGAACAAGAATTTATGCCCGAAGATATTTCGGGGCGCAAATTTTACGAACCTCAAAACAACCCCGCAGAACTGAAAGTTCGTGAAACATTAAAAATTCATTGGATAAAATATGAATACTAAAAACGAATCCGGATAAACATTTACAATACTCCGTTAGGTATTAGCCTCAAATTACTTAATTCCAATCAGTTACA
>DYOJ01000013.1:12605-18288 GCA_020720705.1 Acetofilamentum sp. | reverse complement strand
AGAACCGTTAAAACGGTTTACCCCACAAAATTACACTTTATTACTGAAAAATACATTTTTTCAGAAAAAAAAACAGGTAAGTTTGTAACGAACGTCCAAATTTTAAAAAAATATTAGTAACTGAATTATCTTTTTTTAATTTTGCAAAAAAATCTACACATGTCCGAACAGTTTCAAGCAGAATATACCAAAAAAGAATCGTCTAAACCATGGAAATATAAGGAAGGTTTCTTAATTTCGTCAGTGATATTAATAATAGGCACTATTATTGAAATAGTTACAGGCGGAAAACCTATAAACGTACCTTCGTTTCCGACCAATTTATCTGTGGTGATAAGTATCACTTTTCTTTTAGTAGCATTGTATAAAATTGAACGTAAAAATATTGTAGTTCAATGGCTTACAAGTGTTCCGGCTGCAATCACAAGTATTATTCACGTAGTTGTTTTAGGCATCTTGCTCGGCATGATACCGCAAGTTGAGAAAACTCCTGAAGTTACCGATATATGGTTTAAACTTGGTTTGAAAAACATGACCTCAAGTTGGCATTATGCGTTCGGCTATCTATTTTTCTTGACAACACTTGGTATGGCAACCGTAAAAATGCTGTTTTCCAAAGATATAAAACGCAGAATCGGAACATTGTTGAGTCATTTCGGTTTGTATCTGACTGTGATTGCAGGTATTGCCGGCAGCGGGGATTTGGAACGTTTGTATTTTGTTGTCGTATATGGAAACGAACCTGTGAGCAAAGCGTTTGACAGCAACGAACAAGCCCAAGACATGCCGTTTGCTCTGACCTTAGAAAAATTTGAAATCATAGAATACCATCCAAAAATATCATTGATAGAAGCAGTAGGAGACAATTCCGAAATTATTATGAAGGATGATAATCGCTATTTTGTTGCTAACGAAGGCGATAGTGCGACATTTGGGGAGTACAAGATAATAGTGGATACATTTTATCAATACAGTTTACCATACGACAGTACGATGAACTCTTATGGCGAATATGATAAAAATCCGGCATTGCCGTCTGCTTATGTTCGTGTGTTTAAGAACTCAGCGGAAATTCAATCCGGATGGGTAAGTTGCGGGAATTATCGAGTGCCTCGAAAAAATTTATGGTTGAAAGATAATCTACTTGTAGGCATGTTTTCGCCCGAACCAAAAGAATACAGCTCGGATATTACGGCATACAGCGGCGATACTTTTGAAAGTTTTACCTTAAAAGTAAATGCCCCGAAAAAATATAAAGGATGGAAACTTTATCAAACAGGTTATAACGAAGAACTCGGCAAATGGTCTGATTACAGTGTAATTGAAGCGGGACGAGACCCCTGGTTACCGGTAGTTTATACCGGAATTTTCATTCTTATAGCCGGCGCTATGTATATTTTCTGGAAAGGACAAACTTTCAAAAAAAATGAAGATTTGTCGTCAGATTCACAAAATTCTAAAAATTGACAAGTATGATTTGGACAAGTTTTCCGGTATTCTCGGGCATATCTGCCGCTTTGTGGCTGGCTGCACCGTTTTTCTTTCTCTCAAAAAATAAAAAAATTAAATTATGGCTACCGACAATTTTAACCCTGCTCGGGATACTGATTTACGGAACATTTATAACACTATTGTGGAAACACATGGGACGTGCCCCCATGCGCACGTTGGGCGAAACTCGCATGTTATATGCGTTTTTTGTATCGTTGATTTCACTATTGACTTTTCATAAATGGCGCTACGCATGGCTGTTGTTTTTCGGGGCATTTATGTCTTCGGTATTTATCGCCTTGGTTGTTTTTCAACCTGAAACCTACAATAAAGAATTAATGCCCGCCTTACAAAGCTATTGGTTTGTGCCGCATGTGATTGTGTATATTCTCTCTTACGCTGTTTTAGGTGTATCTTGGTTGGTTTCCATAATCGGTTTACTGATACATTACGGAACACATAAATTTAAAAGTCGCTTTGCAGAACTTATTTTTATTCTGTTTTCAACACTATTTTTCTGGCTTCGCGGTTTGATAAAATTGTTTTCACAAGACGGATTGGAAAATGATTCAAATACACTTAAACTTGCTGATAATCTGGTGTATATGGGTTTTTCATTGCTGACACTCGGATTGTTGTTCGGTGCATTGTGGGCAAAAGAAGCTTGGGGACATTATTGGACATGGGACCCAAAAGAAACATGGGCATTTTTAACATTTTTGGCATATCTGACATACATGCACTACCGATACCACCACCCCACACGTGTTAAAACTAACTTATGGGTATTGTCTGTATCTTTTGTTGTATTGATGCTTGCATATCAAGGAGTTAATTACTTGCCGACAGCCGCAAACAGCGTACATACCTATTCGCAACAAGAATAATTGAGGAATTCAATATTGATAATTTGAAAATGTGAAAATGTGATAATTTGAAAATTTTTGATTTGAAAATATGTTTATTTGAAAATGAGTTAAATTACAAATTGTTAGACATTTAACGACTTCTAAAAGTAAAGAAATTAATCGTATTGAGTATATCAATCAAATTTTTGTATCCTTCTAAATTTTCAATAAGACACTTCAAAAACTGTTAACTTATAATAGAAAACATTAACCGGTAAATATTTTATCCGAACAAATATAAATTTTGCCTTATGAAAAAATATGTCCTGTTGTTTGTGTTTCATGCATCATTTTTTGGAATATTTGCTCAAAAAATATCACTTCAGCGCGTTGAACCCCCAAATTGGTGGACAGATATGAAAAATCCGGATTTTATGCTCATGGTTTACGGTGAGAATATTGCACGGACGGACGTTGAAATCAAGTCAAAACAAGTCAAATTCAAATCAAGCACACGAACAGAAAACCCAAATTACTTATTTATTCACTTAAGCGTAATTCCGGGAGCCGAGCCGGGTGTGTTTGATATACGTTTCACACAAAACGGAAAAGAGAAAGCAAACTATTCGTATCGAATTGACAAACGCGAAGTTCGAACACGAGGATTTTCTCCTGCTGACCTTGTGTATCTGCTTATGCCCGACCGATTTGTAAACGGAGACCCTGCGAATGACAATTATCCCGGAGTGCTTGAACAAGCTAACCGAACAAACTCGGACGGACGGCACGGAGGCGACATCAAAGGGATTGTTGAAAATCTGGATTACATTAAAAATTTAGGCATGACCGCCGTTTGGTTTAATCCGTTCGTTGATAATAATATTTCCAAATATGCCTATCACGGCTACGCTGCTACAGATTTTTATGCCATAGACCCAAGATTTGGCTCGCTTAATGATTACATAAAACTTGCGGATAAAATGCACGCCGTTGATTTGAAAATTATTCAGGATATGGTGTTTAACCATTGTGCATCAGAACATTGGTGGATGAAAGATTTGCCGGCGGACGACTGGTTGAACCATAATCAAAATTTCAGAACGTCCTATCGAGCAGCAACCGTTGCAGACCCTTATGTCTCCGATTCAGACCGTGAACAATTCAACTCAGGTTGGTTTGTTGAAACAATGCCGGATTTGAACCAAAAAAATCCTTTACTTGCAGAATATCTGATACTTAACAGTATTTGGTGGACTGAAATCGCAGACTTGGACGGTATTCGCACAGACACCCACGCCTATCCCGACCCGGATTTTATGTCGGATTGGGCATCGCGCATCAAACAAGAATATCCGGACATAACTCTTTTGGGCGAAACTTGGTTACCCTATATTCCTTACACCGCATTTTTTTCGGGTAATAGCCCTGTATCAGGCAGTTACAATACACATTTAGACTGTATCACCGATTTTCCGTTGCGCTATGCCTTTGAGGAAGCGTTCAAGGAAGCAGAAGGTTGGAAAAACGGTCTTGCACGATTTTACTACACATTCGGGCAGGATTTTTTATACGGAAACGCCTACAATAACGTAACCTTTTTGGATAATCACGACATTAGCCGTATTTTTTCCGTAAATGAAAAAAATTATGACTATCACAAAATGGGTATTGCTATTTTACTGACAGCCAGAGGGATACCTGTTTGGTATTATGGCACGGAATACGCTTCGGACGGGCACGAACACGACGGTCACGGCGCCATACGAAAGGATTTCCCCGGCGGATGGCAGGGCGATTCAAAAAATATGTTCACACGAAAAGGCATGGCTACCGAAGAACTTGAAATTTATGATTATTCAAAAAAAATTGCCCTTTGGCGCAAAACCAACGAAGCGGTAAAATTCGGGAAATTTAAACACTTTGTTCCCGATAACCATGTTTACGTATATTTTAGATACACCGAAAACAGTGCCGTTATGACCATTGTAAATAATCATGCAAGTGAAAGTCGAACTGTTTCGGGCACTCGATTTAAAGAAGTTTTAAATCATTACAAAAAAGCAAAAGAAATTACCACAGATACTCAAATGTCAGATTTATCGAACTTTACGATACCTCCAAAAACTGTACACATTTACGAACTTCAACGCTGAAATTCAGTTAATATGAAAAACAAACAGGGTCGGCAAAATACCGACCCTGCGCTAACCACAAAAAAATGAAAAAGAATGAACTGTTTATGAACGAATTAATTTATTTAGAATAATTCTAAACAACATTACAAAATTAGACCTATTTTTGTAAATCTCAAAATAATAATGCGTAATTTAGATGCTAAATTATTTTGTTCATAAAAGCCTTAATATCATAATGTTATTTGAATCTTCAATACTATTTGTATAAATAACAATCAAATTCAACAAAACATGTAAGATTCTTTGCGGGAATAAACGCAAGATGGTTCGCATTATAGATTCCGCTAAAAGGCTCATTGATAATCATTTTTAAGAATGAACCTTTCAGCAAGGTATGAAATTGCAAAGAAAAATGTATCATTTTGAAAAAATCATCTTTAGAGCAATCAAAATTAAAAATACGCCAAAAACTTTCTTTAAAATATTAGCCGGTAAATGCACAGACAGCAAAGAGCCAAGATACCCGCCAACCACAAAAGCCGCCATAATTATCAATACATAATTGACATTGATAAAGCCTTTTTTGTAATAATTAAATGCTGCTGCGGCGGCTACCGGAAGTACCATCATTCCGAGACTTGTGCCTTGTGCTTCGTGTTGGCTCATGCCCATAAACATGACCAATGCGGGCACGATAATCGCTCCTCCTCCTAATCCTAAGGTTCCTCCGAAAAATCCGCCGACTAAACCTATCAGTAATAAAATTATAATGTCGTGCATACGCATAATTGAAATAAAGTTATGAAGTGCTTAAAAAAAAATATGCTGTTTTCGGTTTAAAGTTGAGGGTTTAATTAGACACAAGTAATAGATTATAAGTTAATTAGTGTAAATAGAAATCTCTCTATATCCCCATATAATCCGGTAACAATCAATATTTTACATTAATATTAACAATAGTCCGTTAATAAATTTTGTAAGATATTGATTCATAATAAATTAGATAAGAAAAATTTTCAGATTGTACGTTTGATTATAACTATCCGGAATCGAGCAATTTGAGTCTAAAATCAAACGAAGTTTTGAAATACATATCTGAATTAAAAATCTAAATTTAGCGAAAAATAAAATATTCGCGGCATGACATAATAATTGTCCACGCCCCAAGCCCAGTCCAAGCGAAAAAAATAGCCGAGCAGTTTGCTGCGC